>JBFIHN010000081.1:0-11066 GCA_041601775.1 Acidimicrobiales bacterium | reverse complement strand
GTCGGTCCGTCCGGGAGCGAAGGGAACCGTGATGTCGACACCGGCCGCCTTCGCTGCGGCCTCGACCGCAGCACAGCCGCCGAGCACGATCAGGTCGGCGAGCGACACGGTCTTGCCCGACGACGTGAAGTCGGCTCGGACGCCCTCGAGCGTGTCGAGGACCCGGCGCAGCTCCGGCGGGTTGTTGACCTCCCACTCGTTCTGCGGTGCCAGGCGGATGCGGGCACCGTTGGCGCCGCCCCGCTTGTCGCTGTCGCGGAACGTCGAGGCCGACGCCCAGGCGGTCGTCACCAAGTCGGCGGTCGTCAGACCCGACTCGAGGACCGTCGCCTTGAGCGCGGCGATGTCGCCGTCGTCGAGGAGTTCGTGGTCGACCGCCGGGACCGGGTCCTGCCACAGCAGGTCCTCGGCCGGGACCTCGGGGCCGAGGTAGCGGTCCTTCGGGCCCATGTCACGGTGGGTCAGCTTGAACCAGGCCCGAGCGAAGGCGTCGGCGAAGACGTCGGGGTTCTCGTGGAACCGACGGGAGATCGGTTCGTACACCGGGTCCATCCGCAACGCCATGTCGGCCGTCGACATCATCGGGGCGTGTGTCCGCGACGGGTCGTGGGCGTCGGGGACGGTGCCTTGGGCCTCGGGGTTGGTCGGTGTCCACTGCTTGGCACCGGCCGGACTCTCGGTGAGCTCCCAGTCGTAGCCGAACAGCGTGTCGAAGTAGCTGTTGTCCCAGGTGGTCGGCGTCGCCGTCCACGCTCCCTCGAGTCCGCTGGTCGTGGTGTCCACTCCCGTGCCGGAGCCGAGACCGTTCTTCCAACCCAGACCCATCTGTTCGATCGG
Organism: Acidimicrobiales bacterium; assembly: GCA_041601775.1. Classification (GTDB taxonomy): domain Bacteria; phylum Actinomycetota; class Acidimicrobiia; order Acidimicrobiales; family Salinilacustritrichaceae; genus Salinilacustrithrix. The sequence continues at coordinate 10,229 of JBFIHN010000081.1, read as the reverse complement.
GGCCGCTTCGGGCTCGGGACCGACCAGGTCGGGGTCGCCGGCACCGTGGGTCTTGCCGAACGTGTGGCCACCAGCGATCAGGGCCACGGTCTCTTCGTCGTCCATGGCCATGCGGGCGAAGGTCTCGCGGATGTCACGGGCCGAGGCGAGCGGGTCGGGGTCCCCGTTGGGGCCTTCCGGGTTGACGTAGATCAGGCCCATCTGGACGGCGCCGAGCGGGTTCTCCAACTCGCGATCGCCGTGGTAACGCTCGTCGCCGAGCCATTCGGTCTCGGGACCCCAGTAGATGTCGTCCTCCGGCGCCCAGACGTCTGCGCGGCCCCCGCCGAACCCGAAGGTCTCGAAACCCATCGTCTCGAGCGCGACGTTGCCGGCCAGGATCATCAGGTCGGCCCACGAGATCTTGCGTCCGTACTTGCGCTTGACGGGGGTCAGCAGTGCACGCGCCTTGTCCAGGTTGCCGTTGTCCGGCCAGCTGTTGAGCGGGGCGAAACGCTGTGTGCCCGTGCTCGCGCCGCCGCGGCCGTCCTCGATGCGGTAGGTACCGGCGCTGTGCCAGGCCATGCGGATGAAGAGCGGGCCGTAGTGGCCGTAGTCGGCGGGCCACCACTCCTGCGAGTCGGTCATGAGGGCCGCGAGATCCGCCTTCACGGCAGCGAGGTCGAGCGACGCGAACTCGGCCGCGTAGTCGAAGTCGTCGCCCATCGGGTCCGAGGCGGGGTGGTGCTGGTGCAGGATCCGCAGGTTCAGCTGGTTGGGCCACCAGTGCTGGTTCGCCGTCGATCCGACGGCGGTGTGGGTGGCGTGGGGCCCGTGCATGACCGGGCACCCCTTCTCCGTGTCGTTGATGTCCCAGGCCTGTTCGTCAGCCATGGTGCTCGCTCCTCGATGTGGTGGTGAGTTGGTCAGTTGGTTCGGCAGTCGGGGCAGTGACCCCAGTAGATGACCTCGGCTTCGTCGATCGCGAAGCCGTGGTCGTCGTCGGCGGTGAGGCACGGGACCTCGCCGACGGCGCAGTCGATGTCGAAGGTCTCGCCGCACCCTCGACAGATCAGGTGGTGGTGGTTGTCGCCGACGCGGCCCTCGTAGCGTGCGGCGGAACCCGCAGGCTGGATCCGCCGGATCAGGCCCTTGTCGACCAGGACGCCGAGCGAGTCGTAGACCGCCTGCCGGGAGATCGACCCGATGAGCGTCCGCACCCCCTCGGCGAGTTCGTCGGCCGTGGCGTGGGGGCTCGCCGCGACGGCTCGCATGATCGCGAGCCGTTGGGCGGTCACCTGGACGCCTCGCTCGCGCAGTCGGTCTTCGGCAGTTGCTGGCACCCGACCATCATGGACCGCGATTCTGGACTTTGTCAAGAGTTGGATGCTGTCCGGTTTGTTCGGGCCGTCGTATGCGACACCGGATGGCCGTCTGGACCGCTTTCGGGACCTTGGTCCCTGCCGCCGATGACCAACGACCCCGGATCCGGCGCCGCTGCCCCCGCACGATGGGCAGATCCCCGAGCCGGGGTCGTCACCGCCCGCGAGGGCTGAACAAGGAGCACCCCGTCGATGACCTCGACTCCACCCGACGCACGACCCGACGGCGATGCGCCCACGACCTCTCGGCGGGGCGACTTCGGACTCGCCGTCGTGACGATCACCGCCACCCTGGGACTCGTCTTCAGCGTCGTGGCGATGGTGTCGGACGACGACGGCGGAGGCGGTGGCGACACCGCCGCGGTGAGCGTGTCCTTGACCGAGTTCGCCCTCGGCCCCGACGCCCTCACCGTCGAGGAGGGCGGCACGCTGGCCGTCTTCAACGACGGTGGCCAGATGCACAACCTGCGCGTGGCCGACACCGACCTCATCACCCCGGACCTCCTGGGCGGCGAGTCCGCCGACCTCGACGTCTCGTCGCTGGCCCCCGGCGAGTACGAACTGTTCTGCGAGATCGCAGGCCACAAGGAGGCGGGGATGACCGGGACACTCGTCGTCGGTGGCGACGGCGTCGCCGCCGACGGGACCGATCACGGCTCCGACGCCGACTGGGCGGCCCTCGACGAGGCGATGATGAGCTCGATGCGAGCGTTCCCGGCCGAGACGGAGGGAACCGGCAACCAGCCGCTGGAACCGACCATCACCGCCGACGGAGCCAAGCGCTTCGACCTGACCGCGTCGATCGTCCAGTGGGAGGTCGAGCCGGGCAAGTTCGTCGACGCCTGGGCCTACAACGGCATGGTCCCCGGACCGTGGATCAAGGTCGAGGTCGGCGATCTCGTGCAGGTCCACATCCAGAACGACCTGCCGATGGGAACCGACATCCACTGGCACGGCATCCGGACGCCCAACAACATGGACGGTGTCGCGCCGATCACCCAGGACCTCGTGCGGTCCGGGGAGGACTTCCTCTACGAGTTCACGGCCGAGCGCAAGGCGGTCGGCATGTACCACGCCCACCACCACGGCCAGATGCAGGTCCCGAACGGTCTGCTCGGCGTGATCCAGATCGGTGACGTCGACCTCCCCCGTGGCCGCACCATCAGCGGGACCGCGATCCCCGCAGATCTGGAGATCGCGCAGGAGATCCCGATGGTGCTCAACGACGCCGGGACCATCGGCCTCTCCCTCAACGGCAAGAGCTTCCCGGCGACCGCCCCCTACACCGTCGAGTCCGGCGAATGGATCCTGGTGCACTACCTGAACGAGGGGCTCCAGACCCACCCGATGCACCAGCACCAGTTCCCCCAACTGGTGGTGGCCAAGGACGGGATCCCCCTCGACAACCCGTACTTCGCCGACACGGTCAACGTCGCCCCCGGCGAGCGCTACACGGTGCTCCTCAACCCCGACGACCCCGGCACCTGGGTCTGGCACTGCCACATCCTCAACCACGTCGAGCGCGAAGAGGGCATGTTCGGCATGGTCACCGCACTCGTCGTGAGCTGAGCGGGACGACGGGGTTCAGCTGTCGCCTCGGCGGGCGCCGCGACTGCGGCGCTCGTCGAGGCGTGCGGCGAACGCCGCCACCTCGGTGCGGCGGCTCATCCCCATCTTCGAGAGCAGGTTCGAGACGTAGTTCTTGACCGTCTTCTCGGCCAGGAACATCTCCTCGCCGATCTGTCGGTTCGTGAGGCCCTCGCCGATGTGGCCGAGGATCCGACGTTCCTGTGGGGTGAGCATCGAGAGCTCGTCCTGGGGCTCGTCGCGGAGACGGGCGAGCACCCGGGCGGTGACCGACGGGTCGAGCAACGACTCGCCGGCGGCGACCCGCCGCACGGCGTCGACGAGATCGTTGCCCCGCACCTGCTTGAGGACGAACCCGGCGGCCCCGGCCATGATCGCCGCGAAGAGCGCTTCGTCGTCGGCGAACGACGTCAGCATCAGACAGCCGACCTCGGGTCGACGCGACCGGATCTCCCGGCAGACCTCCACCCCGTCGCCGTCCGGGAGCTGGACGTCGAGCACCGCCACGTCGGGATTGGTCGCCGGGATCCGGCCCAGGGCGATCTCCGCCGTGTCGGCCTCACCGACCACTTCGATGTCGTCCTCGGCCTCGAGCAGCTCACGCACGCCGCGGCGGACCACCTCGTGGTCGTCGAGCAGGAACACCCGAATCGTCATGGGACCATTGTGCCTGCGGAGCTCCGACACGGGGGGCGGCGGGTTCGTAGGGTGTGCCCATGTCCGTCGTCGGCCCTCGCCGTCTCCACGACCTGCTCGACGCGGTGGTGGCCGTCGGTTCCGGCCTCGACCTGGCCGAGACGCTGCGCAAGATCACGACGATCGCGACCACGCTCGTCGATGCGAAGTACGGCGCGCTCGGCGTCCTCGACGACACGGGTGAGCGACTGTCGCAGTTCATCACCGTCGGCATCGACCCCGAAGCCCACCAGGCGATCGGCGCCCTGCCCGAGGGCCACGGGATCCTCGGCGTGCTCATCGTCGACGCGAAGCCGCTCCGCCTCCCGGATCTCGCCGAACACCCCGACTCGCACGGTTTCCCGCCGCACCATCCCGACATGCACTCGTTCCTCGGCGTCCCGATCCGGATCCGCGACGAGGTGTTCGGCAACCTCTACCTGACCGAGAAGCAGTCCGACGAGACGTTCAGCGACGTCGACGAGGAGCTCGTCGTCGGCCTCGCAGCCGCCGCAGCCGTCGCCATCGACAACGCCCGCCTCCACGCACGCGCCTCGAACCACGCCCTGTCCGAGGATCGCGAGCGCATCGCGCGCGATCTCCACGACACGGTCATCCAGCGGCTCTTCGCGACCGGCCTGTCGCTCCAGGGCACGATCCCGCTCGTCGACCGGGATCCCGAGACGGCCAAGGAACGGCTCGAGGTCGCGATCGACGACCTCGACAACACGGTCAAGAAGATCCGCACCTCCATCTTCGCCCTCGCGTCCACCCGCCGAGAACGACAGGGCCTCCGAGACCGCCTGCTGGGATTGTGCCAGGACGCCGCCGATCCGCTCGGGTTCGAACCCGAGGTCACCTTCAGCGGCCCCATCGACGCCGTGGTCAGTGATGCCGAGGCCGCCGACATCGCCGCCACGCTCCAGGAGTCGCTCAGCAACGTCGCCCAACATGCGAACGCGTCGTCGGTCCAGGTCGTCCTCCATGCCGGCGACGGCGAGTTGCGACTGACGGTGACCGATGACGGGGTCGGCCCTCCGCCCGACGCCGCGCATCCCGGGCACGGACTCCGCAACATGTTCGACCGTGCCGCGGCGCACGGAGGCCGGTTCCACCTCGACCCCGGGTCACCCCGAGGGACCACTGCGACCTGGACGATTCCGCTGTCCGGGAGCGGGTAGTTCCCGCCCGCTGACCATCTCGGTCGATATGGCGACGATCTCCCCGTCCGACGGCGCCCAGTGCGCCAACGGCAGCGCATCCACCCGGCGGAGGTCGTCCACGTCCTGGATCAGGTGTGACGTCCCGGTCACGACCACGCTCCAACCGGAGTGGTCGACCGGATCGAAGTCGTCGACCTCGAAGGAGACGACCGCCTCCCGGAGCGCAGCCGACAGCTTCGATCCACGTCCGGTTCTGATCAGGATGCGCTCGCCGTCGAGCAGGAAGTTGACGGGTAGGACCACGGGCAACGCTCGCGAGCTGATGCCGACTCGACCGATCGTCGACCCCGCCAGTCGACGCAGGCTCTCGGCCCGATCGAGGACCCGTAGCCCGTTGCGGTCGAACTCCACGTCGACCATCCTCCCCACCGACGGCCCGGCGGACGAGGGTCGAAGGTCCCCAAGGTCCACCGGGAGGTCGAGGGACCTTCGACCCTGGGCACGGATGGCCGATCCCGCGACCATGAGGCCCATGGAGCGCCCCATCGCCTCGGAAGCCGTCGCGCAGGTCCCGCTGCAGCGCGCCCAGGCGATCCTCGACCGCGACCCGGCCGACGCCTTCGGCTCCCCGGTGGCCGACGTACGCCCTCGCCGCTACCAGACGACGATCGCGGTGCAGGGTCTCGGAGGGATCCGCGTCAGCCACCCCATCGAGATCGAGGCCCACCAGACGCACGCCGACGACGACCGGTGCGAGCTCGCGTTCTCCTGGGGCCCGTCCGGCGGCGGCGAGACGATGCTCCCGACCTTCGACGGGAGCCTGGAGTTCACGGCGGTCGACACCGGCACCACGAGACTCCGTCTCGACGGCAGGTACCGGGTGCCCCTCGGTGCGCTCGGACGATTCGGCGACGGCGTCGTCGGCCACCGCATCGCCCGTCAGTCGGTCGGGGGACTCCTCGACACGATCGTCGAACGCATCGAGCACCAGGCACTGGACCGCTCGCGTCAGGCCCCGACCATCCCTGCCCCCCACGCACCCGACCTGCGCGGGTCACCACGCTCGGAGTCCCCGATCGCATGAACACACACTCCTCCGTCGGCCATCTCGTCTTCGGCGACGACGAGTCACCCGGTGCCGACGTCGCCTGGCTCTGGATCACCTCGCAACGGTGGCCGGGGTGGCGGTTGACCGTCCTGCGAGCGGAGCCGCCCCGCTTGGGCGCGCACGTCGATCCCGAAGACGCCGCGCCGCACCCCGACGACCACTCGGGTCGACGCGTGGTCTCCGAAGCCGAACTCGAGGCAGTCGACTTCCAGGTCGCCGTCGCCGATCCGCGCATCGCCCTCACGAGCGTCCCGGACGCCGATCTCGTGGTCGTGGGCGACCCCACCACCGGGGTCGGACGCCGGCGCATCGGCAGCACCACCGAGTGGCTGCTGCACGACCCACAGGCTCCGGTCCTCCTCGCTCGGCGCGGTCGACCGGTCCGCCGGGTGCTGCTGTGCGCCGACGGCTCGGCCCACGCGGCGGCAGCGACCGCGACGCTGGCCTCGCTGCCCTGGGTCTCGGACGCAACGGCGGAGGTCCTCAGCGTCGACGACGGTCGCAGCGACCCCGACACCGCCATCGCCGACCTCGTCGAGTTGCTTCCTCCCGACATCGAGATCACCCGATCGACCCGACGCGGATCGTCCCCCCACCGCGAGATCCTCGACGCCGCCCACCGGTCGGACCCGGACCTGATCGTACTCGGCACGCACGGGCTGACCACGCTGCGGCGATTGACCTTCGGCTCCACGGCGAGCGCGATCGCCCAGCTGGCGTCCTGCTCCGTGCTCGTCGCGCAAGCCGCCGGGGCGGAGCGATGAGCGCGATCCGCTTCGACTCACAGGGTCTGGTCCGGATGGAGGAGGCCGACTGCTGGGACTTCATCGGCCAGCACCGGCTCGGCCGGATCGCGCTCTACCAGTACCACCGGCCGCTGATCTACCCGGTCAACTACGCCGTCGACGGTGAGTCCGTCGTCTTCCGTACCTCGCGGGGATCCAAGCTCACCGCCGCCGGGAACCAACAGATCATCGCGTTCGAGGTCGACGCCTTCGACGAACAGCTCCAACACGGGACGAGCGTCATCGTCCACGGTGTGCTGGTGGAGATCCGCGACACGCAGGAGCGCGCCGACGCCGAGCGTCTCGACATCAAGACCTGGGCTCCCGGACAACGCAACCACCTCCTCCGGGTCCGCGCGCAGTGGATCACCGGCCGGCGGCTTCCGACGCCTTCCGAGTCGTCTGCTGCGCCCGAGCGCGACACTGACGCCAACTGACCACCATCGGATCGGAGCAGGACATGGGAAGAATCGTCGTCGGGGTGGACGGCTCGAAGAACTCGGCTGCGGCGCTGGCGTGGGCCATCGCCGAGGCGCGGGTGCGCGACGCCACCGTCGAGGCCGTGCTGGGCTGGCACGAGCCGATCATGGGGGGAACCGCCGCGGTCATGATCCCCGTGGACTACCGGGAGTTCGAGGAGTCGTACCGGGCACAGCTGGACAGGGCAGTCGACGAGGTCGTCGGCGACGACGACAACGACGTCGAGATCGACCGTCAGCTGGTCCACGCTCCAGCGGCACGCTCGCTGCTCGACGCCGCCGAGGGCGCCGAACTCCTCGTGGTGGGCCGGCGAGGCCATGGTGGGTTCCTGGGCCTCGTTCTCGGGAGCACCAGCCAGCAGGTCGTGTGGCACGCGCCATGCCCCGTCGTCGTGGTCCCCGCTCCGGGCGACTGAGATGCCCTCGCCGACCGTGATCGTGCCGCTGGCGAACGAGCGCGACGCAGAGCGCCTGCTCCCGATCGGGCGGGCGATCGCCGAGTCGCTCGACGCGACCATGAAGGTGACGCGCGTCGTCGCCGACCTGGAGGGGCCACGGGCCGAGGAGCATCGCAGCTGGATCGGCCCGCTGGCCGCGCAGTACGGGGCCGAGATGCTCCTCGTCGAGTCGGACTCGGTTGCGTCGGGCCTCCGCTTCCTCCTCTCCGAGCATCCCGATGCCACCGTGTGCATGACCATCGACGCAACCGGCGGACGGGTCGACGCATGGCTGGGATCGATCGTCATGGACGTCATCGGTACCGGCCACGAGCCCTTCTTCCTGGTCGGGCCGTCGGTGGCGGCCACACACGACATCCGACACGGACCGGTGGTGATCTGCCTCGACGGGTCGGAACTCTCGGAATCGATCCTCCGACAGGCCGAGGCATGGGCGACGGCGACGTCCTCCGTCGCGTGGCTCGTCCAGGTCGTGTCGGGCGCCGACCCGAACGCCGAGATCCCGGAGACGGCCTACGTCCACCGTGTCGCCGGGTCGCTCGCGGTCGACGACGTGCAATGGGAGGTGCTGCACGGGCCCGACCCGGCCGACGCCATCGTCGCGTTCGCCGACCGCATACGCGCTTCTTGCATCGCCATGGCCACACACGGGCGCGGGGGTCTGTCCCGGATCGCGCTCGGCAGCGTGGCCACCCAGGTGGCACACCGGGCGAGGTGCCCCGTGCTGGTGCGCCGACCGCCGTCGACGCCGTCACCGTGATCCGGCACGGACCGATCCTGCACGGAACGCACACCAGACCATGACCCCCGTCCACCCTGTCGTCGAACGGCTCGCGAGCTGGAGTTGGCGGTTGCTGGTCATCGGCGGAGCCGCGTTCGTGCTCGGCCTGGCGGCCGCCCGCCTCCGCCTCGTGCTCCTCCCCCTGGGCGTCGCGTTCCTGCTCGCGACGGTGCTCGTCCCGCCGACACGCTGGCTCGTCGCCCGCCGGGTCCGACCGTTGCTCGCCACCTGGATCTCCGTCCTCGTGTTCCTGGGCGTGCTGGGCGCGGTGAGCTTCGCCGTGTTGCCGCCGGTGGTCGACCAGTTCAGCGACCTCTCCCCCGCGCTGACCGAAGCCCTCGACGACGGTGAGAGGTGGCTCGTCGACGGCCCTCTGGGGCTCGAGGCCGACACCGTGGCCGACCTCCGGGAGCGACTCGAGGAGTCGGGCGACCGCGCCTTCGCCACCGACGGGGCCCTGCTCGACAGCGCCGTGATCGTCGGCGAGGTCGTGGCCGGTGCCATCCTCACGCTCGTGATCGCGTTCTTCCTGGTCAAGGACGGTCCGGTCCTCCAGCGGTGGGTACTGGGGCGGGTTCCCGCGGTTCACCGTCCCCGCGCGCAGCGGATGGGTTCCGCGGCATGGTCGACGCTGGGTCACTACCTCGCCGGTGCTGCGACGCTGGGCGTCGTCGAGGCCGTCATCATCGGCGTCGCCCTGGCCGTCACCGGAAGTGCCGCGGCGGTTCCGGTGGCGGCGATCACCTTCCTGGCCGCCTTCTTCCCCTTCGTCGGGGCGCTCGTCGCGGGGATCCTCGCCGTGGTCGTGTCGTTGGTCTCGAGCGGTCCGGAGGCTGCGCTCATCGTCGCGATCGTGGCCATCGTCGTCCAGCAGTTCGACAACGACCTCCTGGCACCGCTGGTCTATGGGCGGGCGCTCCACCTCCACCCGCTGGTGGTGATCCTCGCGGTGGCCGGTGGTGCCGCCGTCGGCGGCTTCCTGGGCGCCTTCCTCGCCGTTCCGGTGACGGCCATCGTCGTCAACACCGCTGGCGCGGCGTCGGACACCCCGGGACCGGTGGAGGTCGATCCGTGACCTTGGACCCTGGCTCTGCGCCCTGGCGACGCTGGACCATCGCACCATGATCGTCATCGCCGTCATCGCGCTGAGTTGGCTTCTCCTCGGGGCACTCCTGGGCCTCTACGAGGCACGACGGGGCCACTGGCGGTGGCTGTGGCTCCTCGGGGCGATCGGTGGGCCCCTCGCCATCCCGCTGGCCCGCCAGATCGAGCAGAACGAAGCGGGTGCCGGGCCCCTCCCCATGACGCCGGGCACCGGCGCCGGCCCCGGCGGGGTGCGCCTGCTCGTCGGCGTCGACGGATCGACCGCGTCGATCGAGTCCGCTCGCGGTGCCACCGATCTGCTCGGCTCCCGGATGGGCGCGTGCACGTTGGCGCTCGTCACCGACTTCGAGGTCCTCGAGGCCGTCCCGGGACCGGTCGACGCCGACCACCCCGACCTCCAGGACGAACGAGCGATCCTCCAGACGGCCGCATTCGAGCTCGAACGCTGGTTGGGCTTCGCTCCGGCCACCGTGCTCCTCGCCGGCAACCCGGCCGAAGCGCTCAAACGCCACGCCGACGGCGGCGACTTCGACCTGATCGCGGTCGGCAGCCGCGGCAAGGGTCTGTCCAAGGCCCTGCTGGGATCGTGTGCGTCGCGCCTGGTGAGCGGGGCACCCGTCCCCACCCTTATCCTCCCGGCCGGCGACGCCACGGAGCGGTGACGGAGCGGTCGGCGGACCGTCCGTGCGCCGCCCCACGAGAGGGACTTCTGGCCCTGTCGCGTCCCT
>JBFIHN010000080.1:0-11107 GCA_041601775.1 Acidimicrobiales bacterium | reverse complement strand
CGACGCCACCGTCCTCAGCGACGACGACCTCGATCATCTCGTGCAGCGCTTCGTCGAGGCCGCACTCGTCGCCGCCGACGCCGGGTTCGCGTTCGTCGACATCAAGCACTGCCACGGCTACCTCCTGCACGAGTTGTTGGGGACGAGCAGACGCCAGGGCCGCTACGGCGAGCACCTCGACCGGCGACTGCGCTTCCTCACCGAGGTCGTGGAAGCGGTCCGCGCCGCCCGCCCCGAACTCGCGATCGGCGTGCGGCTCTCGGCCTACGACACCTGGGTCCACGGCCCCGGACCCGGTGGTCGTGGCCGCCCGGTCGACGCGCCGGACCGCCCGCGCCCCTTCGGTGCCGACGACACCGGCCAGCCCGACCTCACCGAGGTGCACGCGGTGCTCGAACGCTTCGGTGAGCTCGGCATCGGCATGGTGTGCGTGACCGCCGGCAGCCCGTACTACAACCCCCACATCCAACGGCCGGCGTTCTTCCCACCATCCGACGGCTACACCCCGCCGAACGACCCGCTGGTCGACGTCGCCCGGCTGTTGGCCGTCACCGCCGAACTCGCACACGAGCACCCCGGACTGGCGGTGATCGGCAGCGGCTACTCGTACCTCCAGGACCACGTGGCCAACGTCGGCCAGGCCGTGATCCGGCGCGGCGACGCCGCCTCCATCGGGCTCGGCCGTATGGTCCTGTCGTACCCGACGTTGCCGGCCGACGTGCTGGCCGGCCGCCCCCTCGACCGCCGAGCCGTGTGTCGCACGTTCAGCGACTGCACCACCGCCCCACGCCACGGCATGGTCTCGGGCTGCTATCCGCTCGACGACGAGTACCGCGATCGCCCGGAGCGCATCGAGCTGGCGGCGATCAAACGCCGCTCCCGCACCGAGCTCCGCGAGGCGTGAGCAGCCCGCTCACGGGACCATAGGCTCGCATCGTGCGGCGACACGGCTGGGGCGGCGACATCCCGAACAGCGATCTCGAGGCACGCCAACGGATCCTCGCGGCGGCACGGCTCCTGCTGGCCGAGCGACCCGAACGGGTGCCGTCGATCTCCGAGGTCGCCGACCGCCTGTCGGTCACGCGACAGACCGTCTACCGCTACTTCCCGAGCACCCAGGCCTTGCTGGTGGCGTCGGTCAGCGACGGCATCGACGACTTCCTCGACGGCATCGCGACCCACCTCGCCGGGGTCACCGACGCCGCCGATGCCGTCGTGGAGGGCATCGCCCACACGTTCGAGCAGATCCACGAACGCACGGACCTGGCGTTGCTCGTCGCCTCGAGCGGCGGTCCCGCGCACGCGGTCACCTCGCCGGAGTCGCTCTCGCTCGGCCGATCGATCCTCGATCGGCTCCCGGTCGACTGGTCGAGCGCCGGCTACACCGACACCGAACTCGACGAACTGGTCGAACAGATGCTGCGGACGCTGCAGTCGTTCCTCGTCGACCCCGGCACACCGGCGCGGAGCCCGGCCGATCTCCGGCGCTACCTCCGTCGCTGGATCGGGACTGCCGTGCGGTCCGGCGCCGACGACCGCTGACCGGCTGCGGCCGGGCCGGACCCGTACGCGTCAGTCCGACGCGGCAGCGAGGTCGGCGAGGATCTGGCGGTGCGCGGCCTGACAGCCGATCTCGTTGCGACCGAGCACGGCGTCGGTGTGTCCGGCAGCCAAGCCGATGCCGGAGGACTCGAGGACCGGCGCGTCCTCGTCGCGCACCACCGCCTGGATGCGTGGCGCGTACTCCTCGTAGAACTCCCGGACTGCGGGGTCGTCGACCGGCAGCCGCGAGAGCACGGAGTGGCGGATGGTGCTCGACGACGGCGTCGGGCCCGGCCAGAACTGGAGCAGTTCCCCGCCCACCGGAGACGTGGCCAGCACGCTGCAGGGATAGAGGTAGTAGATGCACGAGAGGTGCTCACCGGCGACCAGCGGCGTCGGCATGCTGGCCAGCGGCACTCCGAGCCGGTGGTGTCGGCCGAGCTGGTCGAACGTGACGATGTTCGCGACCGCCCCCTGCCCGACCAACGAGTCGCGGTGCACGTACGGGAAGTGGTACGTCTCCTGGAACGCCTCGAGGGCGCACTTCCAGTTCGACCCGAGGGTCAGCTCCATCGTCGTCGCCACCTCGTAGTCGACGCCCCAGGACTCGAGCTCCGCCTCCAGAGGCCCCAGGTGGGCGTCGAGGTCGAGCACGCCATCGGGGTCGCGCATCGCCCACAAGAAGCCGGCACGTTCGCCGCTCGGGAGCTCCACCAGCGCGAGGTCCTCGCGAGCCAGGTCGTCGAAGCCCTCAGCGCCGGGCTGGCCGACCAGCTGACCGCACGTGTCGTACGACCATGCGTGGTACGGGCAGGTGAGCCGACGGCTGCACCCGGCACCGTCCGCCACCTGTGCCCCGCGATGCCGACAGGCGTTGAGGAACACCCGCGTACGACCGTCCTCGCCCCGGAGCACCACGACCGGCGTGTCGACCAGCGTCAGCGCCACCCACTCCCCCGGCTCGGCGACCATGCGGGCCGGGCCGACCAACAACGGGGCAGCGAAGCTCGTCGCCAGTTCCCGCTGCGCGATCGCCGGGTCGGTGTAGTGCGCGTTCGGGATCACCATCGTCGTCTCGGCCAGGTCACCCCGGCCGGCGAGCAGTGCCTCATGGACCCGGGGCGTCAGCTCCTGCAGCGGACCCGGACCGAAGTCGACCGCTGATGCTGCGTCGGTCGTCGTCACGCTGGCTCCCCCATCGGCCGAGCGGCGGACGCCTACCGGCCGCCGTACACCAGACCGTACAGTCTCCGAAGTTGTGTTGTCGACGCGGGGCGCGCGACCGCATGCCGCCTCACCGGAAGTTCACCGCGGAGACCCATGGAGCCGTGAGGTCCACCCCGCACGATGGTCCGCATGCCGACCTCCCGCTCCGCAGTGACCCGGTTCCTCGCCCCGCTCGTCGTGCTCTCGCTGGCCCTGGCCGCCTGCGGCGCCGACACCGCTGGCTCGGCGACGTCGTCGACCGCTGCTGCGGACACGGCGCCGACGGTGGGCGACAGTTCCGAGTTCCAGATCGAGGTGTGGGCCGACAACTGGATGGCCGTGTACGTCGACGGCGAGGAGATCGGCGAAGACTCCGTGCCGATCACGACCGAGCGCTCGTTCAACGCCGAGACGTTCACCTTCGAGGCCACGTACCCGTTCACGGTGGCCATCGAGGCCATGGACTTCAAGGAGACCGACTCCGGCCTCGAGTACATCGGTGAGGCCAACCAACAGGTGGGCGACGGCGGCGTCATCGCCCAGATCACCGACCTGGCCACTGGCGAGATCGTCAGCGTCACCGACTCGACCTGGCAGAGCTTCGTGACCCACCAGGCGCCGCTCAACACCGAGTGCGAGGACGACGCCGACCCCGACGCCACGTGCGAGTTCCTGGTCGTCGACACGCCGGACGGCTGGACCTCGGCCACCTTCGACGCCAGCGACTGGTCCGCCGCGACCGAATGGAGCGCGACCGACGTCGGGCCCAAGGACGGCTACGGCGACATCCGCTGGGACGCCACCGCCCAGTTCGTGTGGGGAGCCGACCTCGAGGTCGACAACACCGTGCTCCTGCGGACGTCGGTCTCGTGACGATGAGCGATCGAAGGAGCACCGCCTGATCCCGAAGGAACGGCGGTCGACATCGGATGGAGGTTCGGGTGCTCGATGCCCACGAGGACTCCTCCGTCGTCGTTGCCTTGGTGCTGCCGGGTCGGTGCTGACGATCAGGCTGCGCCCGTGGCGGCGATCGAGCCCATGCGACCGGCGTGGTAGTCGGCAATCGCTTCCTCGATCTCCGAGGAGGTGTTCATCACGAACGGTCCCTGTCGCACCATCGGTTCGTCGATGGGTTCGCCGGTGAGCAGGAGGCAGTCGAATGCTTCGGTTGCGTCGGCTGGTACGTCGAGGACGATGTCACCGGTCGACCGGTCGAGCACAGCGAGATGCCGCGCAGCGAGCTGTTCGTTCTCGGCGCCGATCGACGCCATCCCGGCAAAGGCGTAGACGAGCGCTGTGTGGCCGTCGGCCACGGGGACCCTGACCTGGGTCCCGGGTTGCACCGTGACCCGTGCGAACGTGATCGGCGTGTGCGTGTGCGCTGGCCCGACGACACCGAACACTGCACCCGCGACCACTTCGGCAGCCCAACCCTCACCGCCCGTTGACGCCATGTCGGACGCCCGGAGCCCCTGGTAGCTCGGCGTGGTTCGCTTCATGGCGGCGGGAAGATTGACCCAGAGTTGGAGGCCGTGGCCGACCCCGCCCTCGGTCTGGACTCGGGCGCTCGGCATCTCTGAGTGGACGATGCCGTCGCCGGCGGTCATCCATTGGACGTCGCCCGCACCGATGACGCCGTGATTGCCGACCGAATCGCGATGCTCGACTTCACCACTCACGACGTACGTCACGGTCTCGAACCCGCGGTGCGGGTGTGGAGGGGCGCCGACTGCCGCGCCCGGAACGATCTCTCGTGGCCCGACCTCGTCCAAGAGCAAGAACGGGTCGAACCAGCTGGCTGACGGGCTCGGGAACGGGCGATTGGCCACGAAACCACCTCCCTCCACGACGCTTGCCGCTGGCACGATCCGGACGACCTCGCGAGTCGTCGGGTGGCTGTCGGTTGTGTGGGCCACGATCTCTCCTCACCTGTTTGATCGGTCAAGTAACTGGTTGACGTGTCAAGTTATCTCGAGTGCGCAGGTTTCACAACCGAAGAGCGGAGGCGTCCCGATGTGGTTGACGTGTCAACTTTTCGGAGATAACTTGATGCATCAAGCAATACAGTCGTAGCCCGAACCAGACAAGGAACACTGAAGACGATGTCACGACGAGGAAATCTCACCGCCGATCAACTCGGCGACGCGATGCCAGCCCACGCAGATCCGCTCGGGTTCGACTCGGCCTCGTTCCGGGGCCTCGATCTGTTGCGGTTCACGTACACCACCGACGCCGAGACGGTCGCACAGATCCTGCCCGCTGAACTCGAGATCGACGACGAGCCGATCGCCAGCCTCGTGTTCGCTTCGTATCGATTCAGCACCGCCGGTGCCTTTCGTGAGGTCGTGCAGTCCGTTGAGGTCCGGTTCGAAGGACAGCCGTTCTCCTACGTGCCGCACATCTTCGTGCCGAACGAGCGGGCAATGCTCGCCGGACGCGAGCGAGAAGGGCTGCCCAAGCTCACCGCGGCCATCGACTTCGACATCCACACACCGTCGCCAGACGGATTGATCTCTGCTGCGCTGCACCGGCCAGCCCCGGTGCTGCTCGCCCAGGGCGTCTTCCGGCCCGCAGAGATGGTCGCCACGACGTCGCCGGAACACCCCCTGCCGCCGTCACCGCCGATGCTCGGCCTGCGAGTCTTTGGTGGAGCGGTCCCGGGCCGCCCGCCAGTGGTCCGCGAGCTCGTGCCCTCCCAGATGGAGTTCCGTACAGCCGAGGTATGGAGCGGCGCCGGATCGCTGATCCTCACTGGCGCCTCCGATCTCAGCCCGCTGCATCTCGTGCCGATCGTCGGCCCAGTCGACGCGGTGCTGCTGCGCGATGTCGATGCGGTGCTGCACCGGGCAACGACGACCTATCCGATCTAGTTGCCCCGACGGCCCAGATGCCACGACACCCAACCGCCACACCGCGAGGAGCACGTGAGATGTCCACCATCGTCAACGTCGAGCCGCTGCAACGACCCTGGCAGTCGCTCGACCCGTTCATCATCGCCGCCCACCACCCGGACGCCTACCCCGCCGCCAACGGCGAACTCGGACCGAGAGCCGACCTCTCCCAGCGCACGACCGGAAACGACTTCTCGTCGACCGACGGCTGGAACATGTACTTCGGGCAGGACGTGCCCGGCTTTCCCCGGCACCCCCACCGCGGTTTCGAGACCGTCACCTTCGCCCGCCGCGGGTGGTGCGACCACGCCGATTCTCTCGGAGCCACCGGCCGCTACGGACACGGCGACGTCCAATGGATGACCGCCGGGAGCGGGATCAACCACTCCGAGATGTTCCCACTCCTCGACGACGCAGCACCGAACCCGCTCGACTTGTTCCAGATCTGGATCAACCTGCCGGCCCGGTCCAAGTTCGTCGATCCCGGATACCAGATGCTCTGGCAGCGCGACATCCCACTGGTCGATGACGGCAACGGGTGCGTGGTCACCGTCATCGCAGGCGACTTCGAGGGGCACCAACCGCCATCGCCTCCAACGAATTCCTGGGCACACGACGCCGGAAACGACGTCGCCATCTGGCACATCGAACTGCAGCCAGGCGCATCCTGCACGCTCCCCCGGGCCCGGGCCACCAGCAACCGCATGCTCTACGCGTTCGACGGCGGCGCCCTCCAGGTCGACGGGACGCCCGTGCCCATCCAGACCGCGACGAGGTTGCGCCCCGATGGCGACACCCGGATCATCGCCACCGATGGCCAGGCGGTGTCATGCTTCGTTCTGCAGGGCCGACCGATCGGAGAACCGGTGGTGGCCAGCGGACCGTTCGTCATGAACTCCGACGAAGAGATCGCCGACGCGTACGCCGACTACCGCAAGACAGCGTTCGGCGGGTGGCCCTTCGACGAGGCCGGCCCCACCCACGGCACCAGCCCCGTCTCCTTCGCCCGGCATCCCGACGGTCGCTTCGAAACCGTCGAGAGGCTGCCAGCGCTCACCGACCGTCCGCGCTGACCCCGGAGCCGGAGATCAGCGGAGTCGGAGATCAGCGGCGCGAGGGAAGAAAGGCGTCGTGGTCGCACAAGGTCGCGGCCAACTTGGAGAGCGCCTTCGCCAGGTGTTTCGTGTCCGTCGCCGAGAGGTGGTCGAAGACGAGGCGCTGCACGTCCTCGGCGTGGCGTGGCGCCACCTCCTCCAGGAGTCGACGGCCCTCCTTCGTGAGCGTGGCGTTCTTGCCACGGCCGTCCTCGGGCGAGGTCACGACCTCGACGATCCCCCGATCGATCAACGTTCGCATCCGATGCGTCAGACGACTCTGCGAGAGGTTCGCCGCGTCGGCGAGCTCCGAGAGCCGGAGTGCGTCGTCGGGTGCTGCCGACAGCGCGACGAGGATCCCGTAGTGCACCGCCAACAGATCGTGCTCCTTGAAGGTCCGTTCGATCTCGGGGAGTCCCCGGTTCACGAACACGAGGAGCGCTTGCCACGCCTGTTGCTGGGTTTCGTCGAGCCATCGCACGTCTGTCACATTTCTCAGCATAGTGGTTGATGAGTCAAGCAAACCGCGATAGCTTGAACCCAAGCTACTTGACCCGTCAACTATAAAGAGGACAACGTGAGCAACACCATCCAAGGCCCTGAGGGAAAGCCCGCCCACGCCGTGCCAAGGGGTCGAACCGCCATCGTCACCGGTGCCGGCAGCGGGCTCGGAGTCGACATCGCCGCAGGCCTCGCCGCGAAGGGTTACCGCGTGTTCGGAACGTCGCTCGAAGGCGACGATGCCAGCGCCGACACTGCGGTGGAACTGGCGCATGTCGACATCACCGACGCGGCGGCCGTGCGGTCGTGGGCCTCCCACGTCGCAGCGGAGACGGACGGCCGAGTGGACCTCCTGATCAACAATGCAGGCATCCTCACGCCCGGCCCACTCGAGGTCGTACCCCTCGAGGCCATCCGCCGAGAATTCGAAGTGAACACCTTCGCCCCACTCACTGTCGTCAACGCATTCCTCCCCCAGCTCCGTACCGCCGGCGGCAGGATCGTGCAGATCAGCACCATCTCGGCGGCGTTCCCCGTTGCCTTCAATACGGCGTCGGCGGCCTCGAAGGCTGCTGCCGAAGCGCTCATGATCGGCTACCGCGCCGAGCTACACCACCTCGGAGTCGACGTCACCATCATCCAACCCGGCAGCATGCTCACCGGCGGCCCGGCGAAGTCGGCAGCACTTCTCGATCGCGTGGTCGAATCGTTGACTCCAGATGAGCGCGACCTCTACGGAGACGCGCTGGCCCGATTCGCCGACATCTTCAACGCAAGACAAGGCGAAGGCATGCCGTCGACGACCGCAGCCGCCGAGGTCATCGACATCGCCGAGCGGACGCCTGCCCCGAGCACCGCCACGATCGGCGACGACGCCGCAGCGCTCCGCGCACTGATCCAGACATCCTCCCCCGAGGAACTGGATGCTCGGCGCCTCCAGTACTCATGACCAACACACCAACCACACCCAGGAAGACACCATGATCGAAATTCTCGACCCCACCGATGAACGTGCCGTTCGCAACAAGGACAACCTCGTCGCCTTCTACGAGCAGGCCATCAACCAGAGTCAGCCCATCGAGGCAGCGAACAAGCTCGTCGACGATGCATACATCCAACACAACCCGTTGCTTCCCGACGGCGCCGCCGGACTCGGAGCGACCTTCGCCGCCCTCACGCAGGAACGGAAGAACGCCCGTGTCGTCATCCACCGGATCATCGCCTCGGGCGACTGGGTCTGGGCCCACGTCAACTTCCTGAACCTCTACACCGACGACCCCGACGATCTGGGCGTCGCCGGCGTGGACATCTGGAAGATGAACGCAGACGGCATCGCCCTCGAGCACTGGGACGTCCTCCAACCGGTCGCGGATGCCGTCAGCCCGGTGAACGGCCACGGAATGTTCTGACCACACGGCACGGCACGGGGACATCACCGCACGCTTCGTGCCGTAGAAGATCGGCCGGACAGCAGAAGAGCCGGTGCTGATGCACCGGCTCTGACCTGCGGTTTCGATGGTGGCGGGGGTTGGATTTGAACCAACGACCTTCGGGTTATGAGCCCGACGAGCTACCAGACTGCTCCACCCCGCGGCGGACTGAAGACAGTACCAAGCCGTCGACGCCGAACCAACCCGGGATCCGCGACACCGGAACCGTGCCGCCCGCCGACCACCGGGTTGTGCGACAGCCTGTTGCGGAGTGGGACACACCGTCCTACTCTGCAACATCATGTCCGACATCTCCTTCGACCCCGCCGAGGGTCATCCCCGACGCAAGGCCATCCTCAGCGTCTTGTGCCTGAGCCTCGTGCTCATCGTTGCCAGCGTCAGCTCCCTCAACGTCGCCATCCCGTCGATCGTCGAGGCGCTCGAGGCGACCCAGACCGAGCAGCTGTGGATCCTCGACTCCTACGCCTTGGTGTTCGCCGGCCTCCTCCTCCCCGCTGGCGCCCTCGGCGACCGCTACGGGCGCAAGGGCGCCCTCCTCGCGGGTATGGGCGTCTTCGGCACCCTGGCGATCGCCGCTTCGTTCATGGACTCGCCCGAGCCGCTGATCGCGCTCCGTGCCGGGATGGGCATCGGGGCGGCGCTGATCATGCCCGCGACCCTGTCGATCATCACCAACGTGTTCCCACCGAACGAACGTGGTCAGGCCATCGCCGTCTGGGCCGGGTTCGCCGGCGCTGGTGGCGCAATCGGCCCGCTCCTGTCGGGGCTGCTGCTCGAACGATTCTGGTGGGGTTCGGTGCTCTTCGTGAACGTGCCGATCGTGCTCGTGGCCATGGTGCTCATCGCCCGTCTGGTGCCCAGCTCGCGCGATCGGCTGCAGCGAAAGCTCGATCTCGTCGGCGCTGGTCTGTCGATCGTGGGACTCGGGTCACTGGTCTTCGGGATCATCGAAGGCCCGGAGAAGGGATGGACGTCGGCCACCGTGCTCGGTGCCTTCATGGTCGCGGTCGTCGGCATCGTCTCCTTCGTCGTCTGGGAACTCCGTCACCAGGACCCGATGCTCGACCCCCGCTTCTTCCGCAACCGGGCCTTCAGCATCGGCTCGCTCACCATCACCATGGGCTTCGCCGTCATGTTCGGCATGTTCTTCGTCCTCACGCTCTACCTGCAGTTCGTCCTCGGTCACTCCGCCTTGGGGGCGGCGGTGCGAACGCTCCCGTTCGCCGCCACGATGATCCTCGTGTCGCCGCGGACACCGGCCGTCGCCGAACGCATCGGCACGCGCACCGTCGTCACCGGTGGTCTGGTCCTGCAGGCCTGCGGGTTCCTGATCGCCTCGCGCTTCACGCCGGGGACCGATTACGTGTGGATCGCCCTCGCGCTCGTGTTCATGGCCAGCGGGCTGGCGGCCTTCATGCCGGCGTCGACCGAGGGCATCGTGTCGTCGCTCCCGGCCGACAAGGCCGGCGTGGGTTCGGCGATGAACGACACCACACGCGAAGTCGGCGGCGCCATCGGCATCGCGCTGCTCGGTTCGATCCTGTCGCAGGGCTACCGGAACGGGATCCAGCCCGTGCTCGGCGCCGTCCCCGAACAGTTCCGTGGGTTCGTCGAGGATTCGATCGGTGGAGCCGTGTTCGCGGCCGACGCCGCACCACCGGAACGGGCCGCCGAGGTCGACCAACTCCTGCGCACCGCCAACGAGGCGTTCGTCGACGGGCTCCACGCGACGTTCCTCACCGCCGCCGGCGTGGGACTGCTCACGGCCGTCGTCGTGTGGTTCTTCCATCCGGATCGCCGATCCGCCCCCGATGACGAGACCGAACTCGTCGTCAGCGTCGACCGATGACGACGACACCCAGAGTCGACCCGCGCATCGAGCGCACCCGGGCGGTGGTCGTCGAGGCCACCGCCGAACTGCTCGCACAGGAGGGATTCGAACGGATCACGATCGACGGGATCGCCGAACACTCCGGTGTCGCACGGTCGACCATCTATCGCCACTGGCCCGACCGCGCCGACCTGCTCGGCCAGGCCTTCGCCGTGGTCTGCACCGTCGAACACACTCCCGACCACGGCAGCCTGGCCGCCGATCTGCGCCACAAGGGCCAGCACCTCGCGCACGGGCTCACCGACGAGTCCTGGGGCCAGATGCTGCCGTCGCTCGTCGGGGCGTCGGCCCACGACGACGACCTGCGGCGGGCGTTGATGGACTTCAACACCGAGCGGCGCGGCGACGTCCTCGCGCTGATCGAACGAGCGGTCACCCGGGGCGAGGTCGGCGACGACGTCGATGCCCGTTGCGCGCTCGAGCGTTTCGTCGGACCGTTCTTCCTCCGGCATCTGATGACCGAGGACCCCGTCGACACCGACTTCGTCGAACGCCAGGTCGAGGCGGCCTGCGCCGACCTCGGAGCCTCCT
>JBFIHN010000079.1:0-11175 GCA_041601775.1 Acidimicrobiales bacterium | reverse complement strand
CTCCACCGTTCGGGAGTGACGAGGGCGATCATGCCGATGGTGGCCTCGACGGCGCCGAGCAGCCGACCGGTCACGGCGTCGGGGCCGACCGACGGGAGTCCGGCGGCTCGCATGGCCTCGGCGGCGGGCCCAGGGGCGAGGAGCTTCTGGGCGCCGCTGATGAGGAGCACGGCGGCCAGGAGGTGGAGCGCTGCGGTGACGGCAGTCACGAGAACGTCGTTCGGGTCGTGGGCACCGTCCCGGACACTATCGGGCACGTCCCCGCGGTCAGGAGGCGAGGAGCTCGTCGACCTCGCGCAGCAGTCCGTCCTCGCCCAGCGGGCCGACGAGGGTCTTCGACACCCCGTCGTCGTTCACGAAGATCCAGGCCGGCTGGGTGACGATCCCGAACCGCGCCCAGATCGAGTCGGAGCTGCCTTCGGGGTCGACGATGTGGTCGAACGCGCCGACTCCATGGCGGTCGATGAAGGCCGACATCTCGTCGACGCTGTCCCGCCCGGCGATGCCGAGGAACGCCACGTCAGGGCGTGCTGCTGTGACCGCTGCGACCGCAGGGGCTTCCCGGTTGCACGACGTTCACCACGGTGCCCAGAACCACAGGACGAGGTCGGTGCCCGCATAGTCGCCCACGTCGACGGTCTCGCCCGTGACCGTCTGGGCTTCGAACGCCAGATCGGCGGTCGAGGCCGCACCCTCGGCGGCGCCGTCGTCGCTGCCACAGGCGACCAGGGCCAGGGACAGGGCGGTGAGGCCAGCGAGGAGTCGGATGCGCACGGCAGGCAGCGTACGAGTCACGAGGGTGGTCCGAGTGGTCGCGGCGGATAGTTTCGACAACTGTGAGCACTCGACGGTTGATCATCGCTGCACTGCTGTGCGGACTGGCGATCCTGGTCGCGTTCTCGGTACAGATCCTGCTCGTGCTCTGACGAGCGATTACGCGATGCGAGCGTGGGCCCGACGGCCGTAGTGGACGTAGGCGGGACGGTTCTCGTCCTCGTCCTCGGCGTCGACCATCGCCACGATCGCGTCCACCCCGGTGTCGGGATCGGTGGTCACGAACCGTGACTCGTCCACGGGCGTGAGGGTCAGCGTTCGTTCGCGCATGCCTGCGAGCGCGAAGAGTTCGTCAGGGATGATCGTCATCCGGAGCGTGTCGTCGTCGCCGCCGGCGATGGCGAGTCGCTGGTGCATCCGCTCGTAGATGCCCGTGCAGGCGCTGGAGTCGGGGCGCTCACCCGACGGCAGGGGTTCGGGGAGCGACGGCGGTGTCGCTCCCAGCAGCTCGCTGCCGACGGCGTGGAAGACCGCCTCGGCGACGTGGTCGCCACGGCCCGAGTTGGTGAGCACGACCACCGCGGCGTCGCTCGACGGGATCACCCGGAGGAAGGCACGCTGCCCCACGGTGTCGCCGTCGTGGGCGAGCACGTCGACGTCGCCCCAATGCTTCACGTTCCAACCCAGACCCCACTCGTCGGTGGAACCGGGCACCTCGACCTGCGGTTCGGCCATCTGGGCGAGTGCTCGACCCGGCAACACCTGCTTGCCCTCGGCGTTCTTGCCGCCGCGCAGGTGCAGGCGCGCGAACTCGAGGACGTCGCCTGCGTCGGCGATGATGCCGCCGATGGGGACGTTGAAACGGGCGAGCGTCCACGGGTTGACCTGGACCCCGTCGGCGCCATGGTGGTGCCCGGCGGCGACCCGGTGGACGATCGCCTGCTCGGCCAGGGTGACGGTCCGTCGCAACCCCGCCGGCCGGAGCAGACGGCGTTGGAGGGCTCGGGTGTAGTGATCGCCCGTGGCCTCCTCGATCAGGCGACCCAGGACCCCGTAGCCGGCGTTGCAGTAGCTGAAGAGGTCGTCGGGCGCATGGAGCTGGCCGACGTCCTCGAGGGTGGAGACGTAGCGCCACAGCGCGTCCGGGTTCCGTCCGCAGTCGAGGAAGTGATCGCCCTCGATGCCCCCGGTGTGGCTGAGGAGGTTCCGCGGGGTGATCGAGAGCGTCGCCGCGTCGTCGAGCACCCGGAACTCCTGGAGTGCGCCCCGCACCGGCTCGTCGAGTTCGACCACGCCGGCGTGGACGAGCTGCAGGACGAGCGTGGCGGTGTACACCTTCGAGATCGAGCCGACCTGGAACAAGGTGTCGGGCGTGCACGTGATCCCGGTCGACGCGTTGGCCAGTCCCGACGCCACGATCGTCTCTTCGTCGCCGCGGACCACGCCGACGACGACACCGGGCACGTCGTGGGCCGCGCGGGTGTCGTCCACGAGCATTTGGAGCGTCGGTTCGAACGCATCGAGTGCAGGCATGACGGGAGCAGAGTAGTGGTTCGCGCCGCTGGCGATCGACGCTGGGCGATGGCGGCGCAGCCCCGGCCGCGTCGTAGCCTGCAGCCATGTTCGCCGACCGTGTCGACAGGGTCCGGGCACGCATGCAGGCGCTCGGCATCGACGTCGCGCTGCTGTCCGTCGGACCGGAGCTCCCGTACCTGACCGGGTACGAGGCGATGCCGCTCGAACGCCTGACCATGCTCGTGCTCCCCGTCGACGGTCCGGTGACGCTCGTCGTGCCGCAGCTCGAGGCGCCTCGGGTGGTCGAGCGTCCCGACGTGTTCTCGGTCCGACCCTGGGGCGAGACCGAGGACCCGGTCCGGCTCGTCGCCGACCTCGTCGGATCGGCCCGATCGGTCGCCATCGGCGATCGCACGTGGGCGCGCTTCCTCGTCGACCTCCAACGAACGCTCGACGGCCGGTCGTGGTCGCGGTCCGCCGACGTCGTGGGCCCGGTCCGGGCGGTCAAGGACCGCGGCGAGATCGAGGCCCTGCGTGCTGCGGGTGCCGCCGCCGATCGGGTCGCGGCACAGCTCCAGGGTGGCGACATCCCCCTCGTCGGCCGCACCGAGGCCGAGGTGTCGGCCGACATCGGCCGGCGGTTGATCGACGAAGGACACCATCGGGTCAACTTCGCGATCGTCGCGGCGGGGGCCAACGCGGCCTCACCGCACCACGAACCCGGGGCGCACGTCATCGAGCGCGGCGAGGCCGTCCTGTGCGACTTCGGTGGGACCATGCACGGTCCGGGCGGTGTGGGCTACTGCTCGGACATGACGAGGGTCGTCGGTGTCGAGACGGTGCCCGAGGCGCTCGAACGTGCCTACGCCTCCTTGCTGGTCGCGCAGCAGTCCGCGGTGGCCGGCGCGACCGTCGGCGTCACCTGCGCCTCGATCGACGCGATCGCCCGCGACGCGCTGACCGCCGACGGCTGGGGCGAGTGGTTCATCCACCGCACCGGCCACGGCATCGGGATCGAGGAGCACGAGGACCCGTACATCGTCGTGGGCAACGACGAGACACTCACCCCCGGTCACGCGTTCTCGGTCGAGCCCGGGGTGTACCTCCCGGGCGAGTGGGGGATCCGACTCGAGGACATCGTCATCGCGACCGAGGACGGGCCCGTCGCCTGCAATCACGCTGACCACGGCCTCGTCCTCCTCGACGCGTGATCGAGCTCTCCGCCGCCACCTTCTGTCTCCAATGGGCGACAGGCGGCCTCGCCTTCTTGTGGGTGACCACTCGTCGGCGTGAGGTCGGGATCGGCTACGGCTGGCTGATGCGCGCGAGCTACGGCTCGATCGCGGCCATCGGTGTGTTCGCCGGCATCCGGTACGACGATGCGCCGATTCGTGAGGCGTTCGGCGTCGCGGTGGTGGTGGCGACGTCCGTGGCGCTGGTGGTGAGCGTGGTGCGGCGTCGTGCCGGCGTGGCCGGCGAGCGCGAGCGGGTCGCGGTGAAGTCGGCCCGGATCTCGGAGATGACCGGCATCGACCGGGACATCGACGGCCCCCTCGACGGTGTACCCGAGTTCCCGCCCGTGCTCGACATGATCGCACCGGCGATCGGCATCGTCGGTCTGATGGTCGCGGCCAGCGTCGACGGTGGGCCCTACGCGTTGTCGTTGTTCCGTCTGCTGGCCGGGGCAGCGTTCCTCGGTACGGTCACCGACGCCATGTTATTGGGCCACTGGTACCTGGTCCAGCCCGGTCTGCGACGCGAACCGCTCCTCGAGCTGGTGCGGTGGACCGCGGCGACCTGGCCGGTCGAGGTCATCGCCATGCTGATCCCGACCGGGATGATCTCGGTCATCAACGGTTCCATCGACGACGGCTACGGCGGGATCCTCGGCTGGTTCTGGATCGCCTGCGCGCTCGCGACGATCGTGCTCGTCTACGTGACTCGTGCGGCACTGCGCGAGCGGTACTACTCGGCGGTGATGGCAGCCACGGGCCTGTTGTACCTGGCGATCCTGACGGCCTTCGGCACCGATCTCGTCGCCCGCGCCGTCCTGTCCTGACCGGCCCGCCCCGACCACCCCGACCACCGGGTGTTCTGGGTGCGCGATGTGGACGCCAGCGATGACGATCGCGCACCCAGAACACCACCGCCGGGTTCTGGGGGCGCGATCGGTCACCTGGAGTACCGATCGCGCCCCCAGAACGGCCTGGGGTGGCGGTTTCGTGGAGTGTGCTGTTCACTGAGGGCATGCCGCGCGCCATCTGGAGTGGGTCGATCAGCTTCGGCCTGGTGAACATCCCCGTGAAGCTCTACAGCGCAGTCAGTCGCAAGAGCGTCCGCTTCAACCAGATCGACCGGAACACCGGGTCACGCATCAAGTACAAGAAGGTGTCGGCCGAGAGCGGCGACGAGGTCGACAACGACGACATCATCAAGGGCTACGAGTTGTCCTCCGGCGAGTACGTCACGGTGTCCGACGACGAGCTGGCCCAGCTCGACCCCCGAGCGAGTCGCACGATCGAGATCGAGGAGTTCGTCGACCTCGTCGACATCGACCCGCTGTTCTACGACTCCGCCTACTACCTGGCACCCGACAAGGCGACCGTGAAGCCCTATGCGCTGCTGTCGCGGGCGATGGAGCAGTCGGGAAAGGTCGGCATCGCCCGCGTCGTGATGCGGACCAAGCAGTACCTGTGCGCGGTGCGACCCCAAGACGGTGCCCTCGTGATGTCGACGATGGTCTACGCCGACGAGATCAATGCGCCGGAGCAGATCGCCGAACTCGCCGAGGTGTCCGAGGTCGAGGTCTCGGACAAGGAGCTGACGATGGCGAACCAGCTCATCGAGTCGTTGAGCGAGGACTTCGACCCGGCCAAGTACGAGGACACCTACCGCGAGCGCGTGCTCGAGGTGATCGAGCGGAAGGCTGCGGGCGAAGAGGACATCATCGCGACGCCGGAACCCCAGGAGGACAAGGTCGTCGACCTCATGGCAGCCCTCGAGGCGTCGGTCGCTGCGGCCAAGGAAGCCCGTACCCGTCACCCGTCGGGTGCCGAGCCGGGGAGCGACGACAAGCCCAAGGCGAAGCAGTCGGCGGCGAAGGCCAGGAAGTCGGCCTGACCGGCGAACGACATGGTCGACACGGTCGTCGAGTTCGAGGGGGAGCGCCTGCGCGTCCGGAACCTCGACAAGGTCCTGTACCCGGCGGTCGGGTTCACCAAGGCCGAGGTCATCGACTACTACGTGCGCGTCGCTCCGGTGATGCTGCCGCACGTGACGGGTCGTGGCGTGACGCTGCGTCGCTACCCCGACGGCGTCGACGGCGACTCCTTCTTCGAGAAGCGGTGTCCGTCGCATCGCCCCGACTTCGTCCACACCGTGGTCGGACCCGGTGACCGTGACGGGGGGATCGACTACTGCTGCATCGACTCGATCCCGGCCCTCGCCTGGGTGGCGAACATGGCGGGCCTCGAGATCCACGCGCCGATGGCGACCGGGGACGACATCGACTCGCCACGCGCCTGTGTGTTCGACCTCGATCCCGGTGCGCCCGCCGACATCGCCGACTGCGCCCAGATCGGGCTCGCGATCCGCGAGGTCCTCGCCGGCATCGGCCTCGCGTGCTTCCCGAAGACCTCGGGCTCGAAGGGGATGCAGCTCTACGTGCCCCTGAACCGGCCACACACCCACGACCATGCGAGCGACTTCGCCCACGCCGTCGCCCAGGTCCTCCAGAAGCACCGCCCCGACCACGTCACCGCGGTGATGGCCAAGAAGCTGCGATCGGGCAAGGTCTTCATCGACTGGAGTCAGAACAGCCGCCACAAGACGACCGTCGCCGCGTACTCACTGCGGGCTCGGCCCGAGCCGACGGTGTCGACCCCCGTGACCTGGGACGAGGTGAGCGACGCCGCCGACGGTGCGCCGCTGCGATTTCTCGCCCCCGAGGTACTGCGCCGGGTCGCCGAGCACGGTGACCTGTTCGCCCCGGTCGCGGTGCTCGAACAGGAGTTGCCTCCGGCGTGACCACGTGCGCCCCACGTGCGCCCCGTCGGGCGGCGGGGCGCATTCGTGGACCGCCGTCTTGCGGGCTGCCGTGCTGTCGGTCGGCCACTACGTCCCGGCCATCACGATCCGTGTTCGGATCGGTGAACCTGGCACGCAGCGTGCGATGTCTTTTGGGCGAGATCGGTGGATGCAGGTGTTCGGGGAGAACGCACCCTCGGGTTCGTCCCGTATGTCCGGGCGGTCCGGGCCGGCGATGACGCCGCGACACGACAGGGGGCGAGACGATGGGGTGCACTGCAAAACAGAGGTGCACGCGTGCTCGAGATCATCCCCATCGCGATGCCGGCGACGCTGGTCGTCGTGGCCGCCGCCTATCTGGTGCGGCGCGAGCGCACCGATGACGTCGTCGACCTGACCGCGTGGGACGACGTCCCCGTGGTCTCCCTCGGCGACCAGTGTCCCGCCCCCACCGAACGTCCGCCCTCGACCGGCGGGGCGCTGATCGAGCCCGATGGCTCCTCGCTCGGTGCGCGGTTGCGTGAGACGACCCCACCGAACGGCGAGCGCAGACGAGTCCGGGTCCGTCGGCGCGACCACCCGTTGACGGCGGCGCGCCCCGACCGCTGAGGGAGCGCAGGACCTACCGGGCGACGAAGTACTTGGCGCGCGGGTGGTGGCAGATGAGGGCGGACGTGGACTGTTCGGGCTGGTACTGGTACCCGGTGTCCTCGCTGACCTCGATGCCGATCCGGTCGGCGCCGAGCAACTCCGCGACCAGCTCGTTGTCCTCGAGGTCGGGGCATGCCGGGTAGCCCCACGAGTAACGGCCGCCGTGGTACTGCTGGCGGAACATGCCGGCGAGGTCGACCTCGTTCGAGTCCTCGATGCCGAGCTCCTCGCGGATGCGCTTGTGCCACAGTTCGGCGAGGGCCTCGGCCATCTCGACGCCGATGCCATGCAGCTTCAGGTAGTCCTGGTACTTGTCGGCGGCGAAGAGCTCGGCGGTCCGTTCGCTGATCGCATGGCCCATCGTCACGATGTGGAACGCCGCCACGTCGACGGTTCCCTCGGGGTTGAGGGCAGGGTCGATCGGCCGGAACATGTCGGCGATGCAGAGGAACGGCGCCTTGCGTTGCCGCGGGTAGGAGAACCGGCAGCGTTCCTCGGTGGCGGTCTCGTCGGTCCAGATCACCAGGTCGTCGCCGTCGGCGTTGGCGGGGAAGTAGCCGTACACGAGCGCGGGCTGGAGGAGCCCGTCGGCCTTCGCCTGCGCGAGCTCGGCGCGGAGTTGGGGACGGATCCGCTCCTTGAACTCGGCGTCGGTCTCCTTGGATCCGTCGGGGAGCGTCTCGGGCCGGAACTGCCACTGGTTGCGGAACAGCGCGGTCTCGTTGATGAATCCGGCGATGTCGTCGAGCGAGACACCCTTGACGACCTGGCTGCCCCAGAACGGGGGAGCGGGAACGGGGTTGTCGGTGACGACCTCGGGCGAACGAGGCGGCACTACGACGTCGGGGTCGTCGACGACGGCGTCGAGGCCGGCGCGGGCGCGGACGGTGGACTCGGACGGGACGACGCCCCAGTCGGTGTCGTCGGCCTCTTCGCCCGCGCGGATCGCCCGCAGGCGGTCCATGGTGTGCAGGCCCTCGAAGGCGTCGCGTCCGTAGAAGAGCCGGCCCTCGTACACCTCACGCAGGTCGCGCTCGACGTAGCTCCGGGTGAGCGCAGCGCCACCGAGCAGGACGGGCACGTCGGCGAGACCACGCGCGTTGAGCTCCTCGAGGTTCTCGCGCATGATCAACGTCGACTTCACGAGCAGACCGGACATGCCGATGGCGTGCGCCTTGGTCTCCTCTGCCGCCTTGAGCATGTCGCTGATCGGCACCTTGATGCCGAGGTTGTGGACCTCGTAGCCGTTGTTGGTGAGGATGATGTCGACCAGGTTCTTGCCGATGTCGTGGACGTCGCCCTTGACGGTGGCCAAGACGATGCGCCCCTTGGACGAGTCCTCGCCCTCGACCTTCACCATGAACTGTTCGAGGTGGGCGACGGCCGCCTTCATCGTCTCGGCCGACTGCAACACGAAGGGCAACTGCATCTCGCCCGACCCGAACAACTCGCCCACGACCTTCATCCCGCCGAGCAGGAACTCGTTGACGATGTGGAGCGGTGCATGGCCCTCGGCCATCGCCTCGTCGAGGTCGGCGACGAGGCCGTCGCGTTCGCCGTCGATGATGCGATGGTGGAGCCGTTCGGAGACCGGCCACCCCGAGCGGTCCTCCTTGATCTCCTGGACCGACTCGACGTCGGCGAACAACTCGATGATCTTCGACAGCGGGTCGTAGTCGGCGTCTCCGTCGGACAACGCGCCCTCGAGCCCCCGCCGGTCGTAGATGAGGTCGAGGCAGGCGTCTCGCTGGTCGTCGGGGATGCGAGCCAGCGGGAGGATGCGACCGGCGTGGACGATCGCGGAGTCGAGTCCGGCCTGCGCGCATTCGTGGAGGTACACCGAGTTGATGACGTGGCGCGCCGCCGCTTTGAGGCCGAAGGAGATGTTGGAGAGCCCGAGCGTGGTGTGGACGCCGGGGAGGTTCTCCTTGATGAGGCGGATGCCCTCGAGGGTGGCCGCCCCGTCGCCGCGGGACTCCTCCATGCCGGTGCCGAGGGTCAGGGCCAGGGGGTCGAAGATGAGGTCGCTGGGCTCGAGCCCGTAGCGCTCGATCGCGAGATCGTGGATCGACTTCGCCGCTCGGAGCTTCCACTCGGGTGTACGCGCTTGGCCCTCCTCGTCGATGCACGTGCAGACGACGGCGGCGCCGTGCTCCTTGGCCAGGGTGAGGAAGCGGTCGAGGCGTGTGCCCGGGGCGTCGCCGTCCTCGAGGTTCACCGAGTTGAGGATCGCTCGGCCGCCGAAGAGTTCGAGCGCCGTCTCGACGACCGGCGGCTCGGTCGAGTCGATCATCAGCGGTGCCGTCGACTGCGTGGCGAAGCGCGACACGATCTCGGTCATGTCGGCCGTGCCGTCGCGTCCGACGTAGTCCACGCACACGTCGATGATGTGCGCGCCACCGGCGATCTGATCCTTGAGCATCTTGACCGTGGCGTCCCAGTCGCCCTCGATCATCGACTCGCGGAAGGCCTTCGAGCCGTTGGCGTTGGTCCGCTCGC
This sequence comes from Acidimicrobiales bacterium, assembly GCA_041601775.1. Taxonomy (GTDB): domain Bacteria; phylum Actinomycetota; class Acidimicrobiia; order Acidimicrobiales; family Salinilacustritrichaceae; genus Salinilacustrithrix. Next base: position 1,710 of record JBFIHN010000079.1, on the reverse strand, counting down.
CGATGAGCAGCACGGACGATTCCTGCTCGATGGGGGTGAAGCTGTAGATCGACGCCGCGCCCGGCTGATGTTCGGGCGTTCGGGTCGCGGGGGTGAGGTCCTTGCAGTTCTCGGCCAGCAGGCGGATGTGTTCGCTGTTCGTGCCGCAGCAGCCGCCGATGACCTGGACGCCGTACTCGGTGATGAACCGGGTCTGGGCCTCGAGGAGTTGCTCGGGCGTGAGGTCGTAGTGCATCTTGCCCTCCACCACCGACGGGAGGCCGGCGTTGGGCAGCGCGGAGACCGGCATGCGCGAGTGCTGGGAGAGGTGACGGAGATGCTCGCTCATCTCGCCCGGACCGGTGGCGCAGTTGAGGCCGACGATGTCGATCCCCATCGGGTCGAGCGTCGCGAGCGCGGCGCCGATCTCGGTCCCGGGGAGCATGGTGCCGGTGAGCTCGATGGTCACCTGCACCTGGAACGGGATCTCGCGGCCGGCGGTCTTCATCGCCGCCCGACAGCCGTTGATCGCCGCCTTGGTCGTCAGCAGGTCGTTCTGGGTCTCGATGAGGAACAGGTCGACGCCGCCGTCGAGCAACCCTCGGGCCTGCTCGCGGTAGGCGTCGAGCAGCTCGCGATAGGTGATGTGGCCGAGCGTCGGCATCTTGGTGCCGGGGCCGATCGAGCCCGCCACGAAACGCGGCGAACCGTCGGCCGCGAAGTCGGTCGCGACGTTCCTGGCGATACGGGCGGCCTCGACGTTGAGCTCGTAGGTGCGGTCGGCGATGCCGTACTCGGCCAGCGGGATGGCGAAGGCGCCGAATGTGGCGGTCTCGGTCACGTCGCAGCCGACGGCGAAGTAGGTCTCGTGGAGGCCGGCGATGACGTCGGGTCGGGTGACCGCGAGCATCTCGTTGCAGCCCTCGAACTCGTCGCCACCGAAGTCGTCGGCGGTGAGCCCGTCGAGCGTCTGAACGTATGTGCCGAACGCACCGTCGTAGACGACGACGCGTTCGTTCACCAGGTCGAGAAAGGAGGTGCCCATGGGCTGGCGAGCCTACCGAGATGCCAGATTTGGGCTCGTATCTGATGGCATCGACCGCGCGGGCAGGTAGCGTCCGAACGAGATGAGCAAGCTGTACACCGGCAAGGGTGACGACGGTACGACCGGCCTGTTGTTCGGCGGACGGGTGCCCAAGGACGACGCCCGTCCGGAGGCCTACGGGACCGTCGACGAGGCGCAGGCCGCGATCGGTCTGGCACGGGCCGCGGCACGCGGCGGCGAGGTCGACGAGGTGCTCGTCGGCGTCGAACGCGACCTGTACGTCCTCATGGCGGAGCTCGCCACGCTGCCGGAGAACCAGCACAAGCTGACGCCGGGCCAGTCGTCGGTGACCGACGAGCAGGTAGCGGCGTTGGGGGCGCTCACCGACGACATCGGCGAGCGGTTCGCGTTCCCCACCGAGTTCGTGGTGCCGGGCCAGAACGAGGTGTCGGCCCGGCTCGACGTCGCTCGCACCGTGGTCCGGCGGGCCGAACGCGCCGCCGTCGTCGTCGACGTCGACGGCTCGCACGTGGTGCCGTACCTGAACCGGCTCTCGTCACTGCTCTGGACCATGGCCCGTTGGACCGAATCCGGCGACACCCTGCGCTCTCGTACCGCCACCACGGAGGACTCATGACCATCACGATCGACCTCGTCAAGGAACCGTCGGAGACCGCGATGGTGGT
>JBFIHN010000078.1:0-11194 GCA_041601775.1 Acidimicrobiales bacterium | reverse complement strand
GGAACTCGCCCGCCTGCGCCTCGCGGTCGACGCCGCCGTCGGTGGTGACGGGGGCGCTGTCCTGATCGAGGGGGAGGCGGGGTCGGGCAAGACGTCGCTCGTGCGCGCCGCGACCCAGGCAGGACGCGACGGAGGATGCCGGGTGCTCCAGGCGACGGGTTCGTCGCTCGAGCAGGGTTATCCGTTCGGGATCGTCCGCCAGTGGTTCGATCCGGTGCTCCGTTCGCTGACCTCGGAGGAGCGCCGTGGCCTCGTGGCCGGCAGGGCTGCGCATGCGTTGGCGGCGATCGAGCCGACGTCCGAGCCGGTCGGATCGTTGGTCGCGGTCCTCGACGGACTGCACTGGATGATGACCGCGTTGACCGACCGCGGCCCGGTGCTGGCGGTGGTCGACGACGCCCAGTGGGCCGATCCGGACTCGCTCCAGGTCCTGGCCTACCTGCTGCCGCGCATGGTCTCGTTGCCGGTGGCCATCGTCGTCGCGTCGCGCACCGGTGAACTGCGGCGTACCCCGCTGGCATCGGCCATCGCTTCTGGCGCGTCCCGGCTCGAACTGGGTCCGCTGTCGCGCGTATCGGTCGCAACCTTGGTCGAGGGCGTCCTCGGTCCCCACGACTCCGATGCGTTCGTGCGGGCGTGTCACGCCAGCACCGGGGGCAACCCGTTCCTCGTCGGTGCGCTGCTCGACGAACTGCGTCGTACCGGTGTGACGCCGTCGGACGACGCGGCGGAGCGGGTGGGGAGCCTGGGCCCCCGAGCGGTCTCGTCCGCGGTCGTGGCGCGCCTCGCCGTGCTCCCGACCGCGGTGCTGGATGTCGCCTGCGCGCTGTGCATCCTCGGCGACGGTGCGACCAGGGCCGAGCTCAGCGGCGCGACCGGGCTCGGCGCAGGCGAGGTGGCGTCCGCGCTCGACGAGTTGGAGCGAGCGGGGGTCGTCACCGCCGAGGACGATCCCCGGTTCGTGCACGCGATCACGCGGAACGCGGTGTACACCGACATGGGGCGGGCGGCCCGGGCGACGCTCCACCGACGAGCGGTGGCGATCCTCCGAGCGGGTGACGCTCCCGAGGAGCGGGTCGTCGCCCACCTCCTGGCGACCGGTCTCCCGCTCGAGGACGATGGCGTCGCGCTGGTGCGGGCGGCAGCGGCCACGGCGCTGGGTCGCGGTGCGGCGGCGGCAGCGATCGACGTCCTCCGCCGGGCACTCCCGGCCTGCGAGACCGACGATCACCGCGGTGCCGTGCTCCGGGACCTGGGCGTGGCCGAACTGCTGCTCGACGGACCGTCCGCCGTCGAACACCTGACTGCCGCCCTCGAACTGACCGATCGACCCGAGGACCGCGTGGTGGTCGGGAGCGCGTTGAGCCGCGCTCTGGTGTTCGCCGACGAGCCCGAGGAGGCGGCCACGGTCGCCTTACAGGCGACCGAGGCCGCCGAAGCGCTCGGTGACGTCGACCTCGTCCATCGGATGGAGGCGTTGCAGTTCGCCGGGGCGCGGCTCGAGCCGCGTCTGGACGTCGTGCGCAAGACCCGCCTCGACGTGTTCCGACGCGAGGGACTCCACAGCGCCGGGCCGGGTGCGCGGGCGCTCATGGCCGCCGTGAACTACCACGAGGCCCGTTCGCTCGACACGACTGCCGCCGAGGCCGTGACCCGAGCCCAGTGGGCGCTGGCCGACGGGCACCTGGCGGAGATCGACAACGGCGGCACGGACTTCATGGCCGCCGTGCTCGTGCTCCTGGCCGCAGACTCGCCGAAGGTCTGCGACGTGTTGGAGAGCGGGATGTCGCACGCCAGGACGACCGGAGACGTCTTCGCCTACGCCGGATGTTCCCTGTTCCTCGGTCAGGCACTCCACCAGCGCGGGGACCTCGTCGACGCGATCAGTGCGGCGGAGGCCGGGATCGATGCCAGCGTCGAGTACGGCGTGGCGATCGGTCTCCCGTGGGGAACGGGGATCCTGGCCGGGATCTACGACGCGGCCGGCGACCACGAGGCCGCAGCACGGACACTCCGTCTGGCCTTCCACAGCGGCGATGTCCCCGACAACGCGATCTGGCACGCCTTCGTCTTCGCCCGCGCCCGATCTCTGCTCAGCCGAGGTCACGCCGCCGAGGCCGTCCAGGCGGCGATCGACTGCGGTCGTCGCTTCGAACGCATCGACGGTTCGAACCCGGCGATGATGCCGTGGCGGTCGCTGGCGGCGGAGGCACTCGTCGTCGGGGGGAGCGAGCTCGATCGAGCCGGCGAACTCGCGCACGAGGAGGTGGCGCTGGCCCGTCGTTGGGGCGCGCCGCGAGCGCTCGGGCATGCACTGCGGATCGCTGCCTCGACCGTGCCCGGCGGAGACCTCGCGTGCCTCGAGGAGAGCGTGGCCGTGCTGACCGATGCGAACGCTCGACTCGACCACGCGCAGAGCCTGGTGGCGTTGGGCGCGGCCATCCGACGACGCGGACACCGCGCCGCCGCGCGGACGCATCTCGTCCAGGGTCTCGCGATCGCCCGATCCTGTGGTGCCGTCCCGCTCGCGGAGACCGCCGCGGAGGAGCTCGCCGCGGCCGGCGGCAGACCGGGTCGGGTGCCGGCGTCCGGTGTCGCAGCGCTCACCCCGAGCGAGCGTCGCGTCGCCGTTCTGGCCGCCGAGGGGCACACGAACCGCGCCATCGCCCAGCGGTTGTTCGTCACCCAGAAGACGGTGGAGTTCCACCTGGGGCAGACCTTCCGGAAGCTGGCGATCTCGCGCCGGACCGAGCTGCATGCGTTCTTCGCGTCCGGGGGCAGCCCGGACCGGTGATCCGAGCCGAGGGCACGCGCGTATGCTCAGATCTGACACCGTGTCAGGTCGATGGGGACACGCGGCCACGAGGCATCGAGGAGCACGTACATGATCGAAGGACGCAATCTGTGGGAGCTGGTCGAGGCGCGGGCGGCGGCCACGCCGGACGCGGTGATGCTGATCGACCAGGAGGGGACCGAGGTCACCTTCGCGCAGTACAAGGACCAGGCCGAGCGCGCGGCCGCCGGATTCCACGACCTCGGCGTCCGTGAAGGCGACATCGTCTCGTGGCAGCTGCCCACGTGGCCGGAGACGATCGTGCTGGTGGCGGCGCTGGCCCGGATCGGTGCGTCCCAGAACCCGATGCTGCACATCTACCGTGAGCGGGAGGTCGGGTTCGTCACCGCGCAGGTGAAGCCCAAGCTCCTGGTGGTCCCCGGCGTCTGGCGGGACTTCGACTACGAGGCCATGGCCCGCTCGATCGCTGCGTCGCAGCCCGGTCTGGGTGTGCTGGTCGCCGACCACGCGCTCCCGCAGGGTGATCCGACCGGTCTTCCGCCGGCACCGGCCGGCACGGACGACCCGGCCGATGCGCCCATCCGCTTCTACTACTACACGTCGGGCACCACGGCGGACCCCAAGGGCGCCCAGCACACCGACATGACCATCGATGCCGCGGCGCGGGGGATGTGTGACCAACTCGAGGTCACCGAGGCGGACCGGATCGGTTGTGTCTTCCCCTTCACCCACATCGCCGGGGCGGTCTACGTGGTGAGCGCGTTGCGCTACGGCTGCACGATGATCGTGGTCGAGGCGTTCGACGCGCAGACGACCCCGCCGTTGCTCGCCGAGCACGGGGTCACGCTCGCCGGCGCCGGGACCCCGTTCCACATGGCGTACCTCGCCTATCAGCGCGCCAACCCCGACTCGGCGCCGCTGTTCCCCGACACCCGCGCCTACATCGGTGGCGGTGCACCGAAGCCGCCACAGCTCCACCACGACATCAAGAACGAGATGGGTGGTGTGGGCATCGTCTCCGGCTACGGCATGACCGAGGCGCCCATCGTCACCATGGCCTCGGTTCGCGCCGCCGACGAGGAACTCGCCAACACCGAGGGTGAGCCGGTCGAAGGCGTCGACATGCGCCTCGTACGCCTCGACGGTTCGCTGGCGGCTGTCGGCGACGAGGGCGAGATCCGCCTCAAGGCCCCGATGTTGATGCGTGGCTACACCGACCCGGAACTCGACAAGGCGGCGTTCGACGAGAACGGTTACTTCAAGACGGGCGACCTGGGCCGCTTCACCGAGGCCGGGAACCTGATGATCACCGGACGGGTGAAGGACATCATCATCCGCAACATGGAGAACATCTCGGCCAAGGAGGTCGAGGACCTGTTGTTCTCCCATCCGGGCGTCGCCGATGCCGCCGTGGTCGGCCTCCCGGACGACCGGACCGGTGAGCGGGTCTGCGCGGTGGTCGTTCCCCAGGACCCGTCGTCGCCGCCCACGCTCGCCAGCCTCCTGGCGTGGACGGTCGAGAAGGGTCTGGCCAAGCAGAAGACGCCAGAGCAGCTCGAGATCGTCGACACCCTGCCCCGCAATCCCACGGGCAAGGTTCTCAAGTTCGAGCTCCGGGACCGCTACAGCGGTGCCTGACGGTCAGGCGTCGCGCACTGCGGCGTAGGCCTCACGCACCGCATCCGGGTCGATGCCCCGCGGTTCGGTGAGCGTGCCGTCGCCCAGGCCCCAGGCATCGATGACCTCGTCCGGGTTCACCCCGGCCAACGCCGCGGCCGCCTGGACGCAGGCACCCTTGGCCACGTGTTCCTCGTCGTCGACGGTCATCACCGGACGTTCGGCGAGGTCGGCCAGGATCTGCCGGTAGGCCTCGGAGCGGGCCCCGCCCCCGACGAGTCGGATCGGGGTGTTCGACAGGGGCACGCCGGCGGCGTGCAGGGCATCGACGCCGTCGAGCAGCGAACAGATCACGCCTTCGAACGCCGCCCGGGCCAGTTGTTCCCGCGTCGCATCGCTGCGGATGCCCCGGATCTCGCCCGTCGCCGCGGGGCGGTCGGGCGTCCGCTCGCCGTCGAGGTAGGGGAGCAGCACCACGCCACCGGCGCCGGGGTCCTGCGTCATCGCCATGGTCCCGAGCGTGGGCTCGTCGACGTCGAGGAGGCGGGCGATGGTCGAGGTCACCTTGGTCGCGTTGTTGGTGCAGACCAGGGGGAGGTAGCGGCCGGTGGCATCGGCGAACCCCGCGACGGCTCCCGACGGGTCGGACGTGGGTTCCTCGGCGACGGTGAACGCGGTGCCGCTGGTCCCGAGCGACAGGCAGGTCTGGCGCGGGCGGAGGCCGACACCGAGCGATGCGGCCATGTTGTCGCCCGTGCCGGCGGCGACGATCGGTCGACCGCGGAGGCCCACGAGTTCATGGACCGGCGCCGCCAGCCAGTCGGCCCGGGCGGCGGGCCCGAGCACCGTGGGGAGTCGGTCGAGCCATCCGCTCTCACCGACCGAGGGGTCGAGACGGCGGAGGAGATCGGGGCGCCACTGGCCCTGGGCCGGCGACCAGTATCCCGTTCCCGACGCGTCGCCACGGTCGGTCACGACCCGGCCGGTCAACCGGAACGTGAGCCAGTCGTGGGGGAGCATGATCCGGCCGATGCGGTCGAAGACGTCGCGCTCGTGGCGGGAGAGCCAGGCGAGTTTCGTGATGGTGATGGCGGCCCGCGGGACCAGCCCGACCGACGTGGCCCAACGCTCGGCTCCGAACTGCTTCACCAACTGGGCGGCCTCGGGTGCGGACTCGGTGTCGTTCCAGAGCTTGGCTGGTCGGAGCACGGCACCGGCCTCGTCGGTGACGATGAGGCCGTGCTGTTGTCCGGCGACGGAGATGGCGGCGATCTCTCGCTGGCCGGTCTGGCGGATCGCCTCGACCAGTGCGGTCCACCACGTCGACGGGCTCTGCTCGCTGCGTGGTGGCGTGGTGACCGGGTGTGGCGACCTGCCGGTGGCCACGAGCGCGCCGGTGTCGGCATCGCGCACCTCCACCTTGGTCGACTGCGTCGACGAGTCCACTCCCAGCACCAATGGCATGGCGGGTAGTCAACCATCGGGGCCGGTCGGCCGGTAGGTTCGCCTCCGATGCAGCGGCTGCCCCGGCGATACTGGATCGCCTGTCTCGGGGTGTTCTGCGTCGGGATCGGCTTGCGACTCGTGGTCGACGAGATCGACGAGATGGCGTCCACCGGCGAGTCACGCAGTGAGGCCGCGGCCGCCCTCCGTCTCCTCGAGGCCGATGGACCGGTGGTCCGGGGTGTCGACAGCTACGACGGCCTCGGGATCTGGGTCGACGCCTTCGACTTCGAACCCGGCTACCAGGGCGAAGGCGGTGGAGCGCCCCCGCTGACGCCGTCGGTCGTCGACGACTTCGCCGCAATCGGGGTGCGGACCGTCTACCTGCAGGCGGCGCGGCGTGACGACCGCGCGCCCGGCGTGCTGCTCGACGAAGGCCTCCTGGCCGAGTTCCTGGTCCGTGCCCACGCCCGCGACATCGATGTCGTGGGCTGGTACCTCCCGCTCTTCGACGACGTCGATGCGGACGTCGAACGTCTGCTGGCGATCGCGGACTTCGCCGCCGGCGGCCACCGTTTCGACGGGATCGCCGTCGACATCGAGTACATCGAGGCGGTGCCCGACGCCGTGGACCGGTCGGGTCGCCTGGTCCTGTTGTCCCAAGAACTCCGCCGTGCTCGGCCCGACGACGCGTTGGCGGCGATCGTGCCGCCGGCGGTCCAGCTGGAGGTGGTGAACCCGAGCTACTGGCCCCGGTTCCCGTGGCGGGACCTCGACCGCTACTACGACGTCTGGATGCCGATGGCGTACTGGACGGTCCGCACCGAGTCGTCGGGGTACCGGGACGCGTACCGCTACGCGGAGGAGTCGACCCGTCGCATGCGCGCGAACCTGGGCCGCGACGACGCGCGCGTCCACATCATCGGTGGCATCGGCGACGAGACCACGACCGAAGACCTCGCCGGGTTGCGGCGGGCGATCGAGGACACGGGCTCGATCGGGGGGTCGATCTACGACTGGCAGAGCCTGCCGCCGGAGCGCCGTGCCGAACTGCCGTCCTCGGTGCCGGGTTAGCCGACGGCGCGGAGGCGGGTGCCGCCGGGGTTGTCGATCCGCCGTGACGCGGTGTTCCAGCGACGTTCGGTGAGGATCCGAGCGAGGCGGGCGTCGGACGACGCGTAGGCGTGCAGCGCTTCGCGGGAGAGGTCGTGGATCCGGGTGCGGTCCACCTCGATCGGGGCCAGACCGACGAAGCGGGCGATCGACTTGAGCGAGCACGAGATGCGCAGCGCAGGACCGACGTCGTCCCGGTAGAGCCGGTAGGCGTCGAGGTGCGCGTGGTCGTACCAGGTGGCCCGATAGCAGTGGTCGTGTCCGGGGAGCGGGTCGTGGCGATGGCGGATGCGCGGATCGGCCGTGATGGCCAACCCCAGGGGCAACTGCCACAGCGCCGAGCGGTCGGCGATGAAGGGGAGGTCGAACGCCGACCCGTTCCAGGTCGCGAGGACGCCGGGTGGCAGCTCGCGCAGCCGTTGGTCGAGCGCCCAGAGGATCTCGTCCTCGGGTCCCTCGAAGAGTTCGTCGACCTGGGTCGACAACGCGATCGTGACGATGCTCGACACGGCAGGGTCGAGCCCGTCGACCGTGGTGTCGGTTTCGATGTCGAGTCCGTAGATCGGCGTCCGTCGCACGTGTCGCCCCCTGATCGCCTCTGCCCGTACGCCAAGCGTACGGACCCTCCTGCGCTGGGAGGTGGACCCACCGGCGGGTGGTCTGGTCCGCTCAGAGTCCCGGGAGCGGGAGGCGCAGCAGCTGTCGGAGTCGCTTGGTGACGTCGGGGGTCAAGGACTGCTGGAACTCGTCGATCCGGAGCGTGAGCGTGAGCTCGCCCTCGGCGGGTTCGACCGACTCGAGGACCGCACTCCGCGGGAGCGGCGGCAGCGGCAGATACCCGCGCAGGAAGCGCACCATCGGTGCCGGTACGCCCAGGAGCGATGCACGTTGGGGACGGAGCCGCAGGAACCCGCCGCTGATGTCGGGGACGGTGAGCACCTCGCTCACCTTGATGCCGCGGATGCCCGTGGTCGTGAGCACCCCGTCCTCGGTCAGCCGGAGGCGGATGGGCAGTCCCCGGTCCTTGGTCCACCGGTCGATGTTCGCCTGGGAGACCACGGCTCGCAGTCCGACCGGCCCGGCCGTGAGCAGCGGTGGGATGCCGGGGATGATGCGGACGTGCTCGGCCCGGATGATGAAGCGGTCGATGACCAGCCCGGCGATCGCGTACGCGGGGAGCTCGATCTTGACGAGATCGACCTCGCCTCGGAGCAGCCCGGCGGCCGAGACCTTGAGTCGCGGTCGCAACGGCCGCCCGAGCGTGGCCTCCGAGACCGTGTCGAGGAAGGCGACGAAGAGGTCCTGGGCCGGCCGGTACTCGGCGGCCTCCTCGGGCGTGGGGATGCGCGGCCGCGTGCCGTCGCCGTCCGGAGCGTGAGCATCGGTGGGGTCGGGGTGCGCGTCACTCAATGGAGTGATGCTACGAACCGCCGCCGTCGGCGGGTCGGATGGCGTGGTGGCCGCGACGATCCGGGGGCTCAACTCGCTTGGCGGCGGGCGCCGATCGGGTTGGGGACCGGAAACCCGGCCTGGGTTCGCTCTTCCTCGTTCTCGCCGCCCCAGAAGCCGAACTCCCGGTTCTCGCGGGCGATGTCACGACAGCGGCGCCGCCAGTCACAGCGCAGGCACAACTGGCGCGCCTTGCCCTCGCGTCTCGCCCGTGCCTGGGGCCGTTCGGCCACCGGCGCGAAGAACAGCGATCCGTATCCGACACATGCAAACTGCGATTCCATGCCCACTCCAGCTTCGGCGACTCCAGTCGACGCGGAGTGGGCTGGACCACGCGTCTGATGCCAGGGTACCGGGTCAGAGCAGCCGAGCGGCCAATTCCGCCAACGGCGACCGTTCTCCCCGGAGCAGCCGCACGTGGCCGAAACAGTCCTGGCCGGCGAACGCCGTGACCAGCGCGGTGAGGGCGTTGGTCTGCTCGGAGAGGAACGCGGCGTCGATCTGACTGGTGTCGCCGGTGAAGACGACCTTCGAGTCGGCGGCGATCCGCGTGAGGATCGTCTTGCCGACCTGGGGCGACAGGTTCATCGACTCGTCGATGATCACGAAGCTCGAGTGCAGGGTCCGGCCGCGGAGGTGGGTGACCGACTCCATGGTGAGCTGGCCACGTGCCCGGATCTGGTCGAGCACCTCGGTGGCGCTCTCGCGGCTGCGGTCGCCACCGTGGTCGGTGCCGGTCAGCGCGTAGACGGCGTCGGTGATGGCTGCCATCCACGGGTCGAGCTTCTCGTCGAGCGTGCCGGGCAGATACCCGACCTCGGCCTTGCCGACCGGGACGACCGGGCGATACACACAGATGCGGGAGTACCGGCGCTCCTCGACGACCTGCTGGAGTGCGGCCGCGACGGCGGTGAGGGTCTTGCCGGTGCCAGCCGGACCGTCGAGCGCCACGACCTTGATGTCGTCGTCGAGCAGCAGGTCGAGTGCGAAGCGCTGTTCCTTGTTGCGAGGCCGCAGGTCCCAGGCGTGGTGCTCACCCGGCAGGAGCCCGAGCCCCCACGCGTGGCGACGGACCAGGGCGGACTGGCTCCCGGCGTGCAGGACGCCGAACTCGTTGACCCGCAGTCCTTCCAGGACGACATCGGACCCGTCGGGTTCGGGTGTCCCGGCGTACAAGGCGTCGACGACGGTGGGGTCGACGTCGAACTCACGCCATCCGAGGTCGTCGTCGCCCCAGTGACGGACGTCGAGCGGGTCGTGTTCGACGGCGTCGAGGCCGAACGTCGCGGCCTTGACCCGCATGCCGGTGTCGTTCGAGACCAGGCGGACGTGTGGCCCCTCGTCGAGTCGTTGACCCAGCGCGGTCCCGATGATGCGGTTGTCCGGCTTGTCGGGGTCGAGGCCGTGCTCTCGCAGCAGCGACGTCTGCACACCGTTGAGCGCGACCCGCAGGGTCGAACCACTGGGGAGGCCTTGACGGGTCTCGAGATCGCCGCCGGCGTCGACGCGCACCTTCTCGATCCGTCGCAGGACGTCACGCGCGGAGGCCCCGACCGAGTCGAGGCGCTTCTTCAGCCCGTCGAGTTCCTCGATCACCGTCAGCGGGATGATCAGGTCATCGTCGGGATAGGCGTCGAACACGCCTTCCGAATCGGCGACGAGCGCGGAGGTGTCGAGCACGACTTGCGTCCGTCGACTCACCGCCGGCTGCGCCGGCACGGTGCGGTCCGGCGCCATCGCGGGCGCGTCGGATACGAGGGTGGGGTCCTGGGTCATTCCGCCTCCGTCAGGTTCGGACAGGGCGCTCGCAGGCAGGACAGGTGGGATCCACACCGTGGTGTTGGTTCCTGTCGTACCGGATCACGATCGAGCACTGTCACTGATGATGGCCCTTGCGCGTGTACGAGTCGCGGATGCCCGCTCGATACGTCAGCATGCGTCCATGACCTGCGTCTTCTGCGAGATCGTCGCCGGCCGAGCGCCCGCCCACATCGTGTTGGCCGACGACGTCGCCGTCGGTTTCCTCGACACCCGTCCGCTGTTCCCCGGTCACGTGCTCCTCGTCCCACGGGACCACGTCGAGACGCTGGCCGATCTCGCGCCCGCGTCGGTCGGGCCGCTGTTCGAGCGGGCCCGGCTCCTCTCGGCGGCGATGCCCGAGGCGATGGGGTCGCAGGGGAGTTTCGTGGCGCTGAACAACGTCGTCAGCCAGAGCGTTCCCCACCTCCACGTCCACGTGGTCCCCCGGACCAGGCGCGACGGCCTACGCGGGTTCTTCTGGCCCCGTACGACCTACGACGACGACGCCCACGCTGCCGCGGTGGCCGAGCAGATCCGAGCGGTTCTGTCCGGGACGTGATCAGGGCTCGAAGACAACCGACGGAGCGCCGTCGCGCACGGTGATCGTGGCGGGGATGCCGAGCAGGTCGGTCTCGTCACCCTGCCAGGTGGTGGTGGTCACGGAGACGACGGCGCCCTTGTGCTCGCCGCCGAGGATCGTGAGTTCCACCGTGATCTCGTCGCCGTCGGTCTCGGCGTCGAACACCAGCGCGTCGTAGGTCCCATCGTCGAGCACACCACGAACGATGTCACGGATCCCGCGAGGATGTCAGACTCCGCTCATGAGCGCACCAGGACCGAAGGTCATCGTCGTCACCGGCGCCAACTCCGGGATCGGCCGTGCCGCGGCCGTCCACCTCGCCGCCGCCGGCCACACGGTGTACGGGACCATGCGCGACCTCGGCAAGGCCGACAAGCTCCTCGCCAAGGCGGCCGAGG
>JBFIHN010000077.1:0-11213 GCA_041601775.1 Acidimicrobiales bacterium | reverse complement strand
GGTGCTCGCCCGGGGTGAGCCCGAGACCGCGATGGCGGTCGCCTCCCGAGCCCAACGCCTCGACTCCCTGTCCGAGCGCGCCCACCGGCTGTCGATCCGCTGCCACCTGGCACTGGGTTCGACGTCGGCTGCACGGGAAGCAGCAATCCACGCCCGCTCGATCATCCACGACGCCGGTCTCACGCCGGAACACGAGACCCGTGTCCTCCTCGCGCAGCTCGAGGTCTGACGCCCGTCAACCGATGGCTTCGGGAACCATGCTGATCGAAGCGATCAGGTCCCCGGTGTCGCCGGCGTAGGAGTCGTCGGTGACGATCGACAGGATGAAGAAGTACTCGCCACCCGCCTGCAGGGTGATGAAGAGACCGTTGTCGCCGTCGGGGGTCTCGAGCTGGTGGAGAACAGCCTCCTGGCCGCCGATGCGAGCGCTCTGACCCTCGGTGAACGTCGTGCCGTCGGCGCCGACGACGCCGAGGATCCCGTCGGTGAACTGCGGGAGTCCGGGTACCGAGTCGGAGTGGGAGTAGTGCAGGAGCGCGAACGTCGCCGCACGCGGATCGTCGGCCGGACCGAGGACCAGGACCTGGTCGATGGCGTCGGTGTCGACCTCGGTCTCGCCGCCGGGCGGCGTGGTGCTGGGCTCGGGCACGACGGCAGTCGAGATCTCCCAGCCGGCAGGAATCCGAAGGCCGAAGAACCCGTCGAGGAGGATCGCCTTGTCGCCGAGCAGGACGGCCGTCGGGTCGGCGTCGGCACCGGGCACGCCCGAGGACTCGACCTCCGTGGTCGTCGTGGCCTCCTCGGTCGTGGTGGTGGCGTCTTCGGTGGTCGTGGTCACCTCATCGGAGGCGGTGTCGTCGTCGCCCCCACATGCGGTGAGCGTGACGGCCAGCGCGACGAGGATCGTGAGCGGGACGCGGATGGTGCGGTCGAACATGCCACCAGCGGACCAGCACATCGATAACCACGACGTAACCGGGTCAGTCGTCGAGTGCGTCGCGCACGACCTCGTCGAGCCTTCCGGGTTGCGAGAACTGCGACCACAGGGGGACGCCGAGGTTCATGATCACGAGCTGTTGGCGCGTGCGCTCGATGAGTTCGTCTCGCTCGTCCGGGTCGGCCTCGAGCAGCTCGGCGGCCATGTGGATCATGGTCTCGGCGATCAACGACGCCAGCATCTTGCGGTCGTCGACCGACCAGTCCCGGACGAAGGGAAAGGCGGCGAGGTCGATCGAGAGCTCGTCGGCGAAGAGCTGGAGTTGGCGGCGGATGGCCTTGCGGATGCGTTTGACGCCGCCGTACCGCTCGCGGGCGATGAAACGGAAGTGCAGCTTGTTGCGTTCGGTGGCGAGGACCACGGTCTCGACCGACCGATCGATGGCGTTGGTGACGAGCGCCGGATCGGACCGGGCGTCTCGGAGCATGTCGCGCAGCGAGCCGAACGACTCGTCCACCAGCTCGAGCCCGAGCTCCTCCATGTCGTCGAAGTGGCGGTAGAAGGCGGTGGGCGAGATGCCAGCGGCCTTCGTCACCTCCCGGAGGCTGATCGAGTCGTAGCTGTTCTTGCTCAGCAACTTCAGTGCCGCGCGCAGCAGCGCCTGACGGGTGAGCTCCTTGCTCTCTTCACGGCTCCGTGACGTGTGGCGACTCGACATCGTGTCCAACGATAGGAGGGTCGCGGTGCCGGAGCCTGCGTCGGGCTCCTGACGCGACGTGTCGGGTTCTCGCTGCCCACAGCCCTGCGCCGTGGTCCACGCCGTGGAGGCGGCGCATCCGGTCGGCGCGGAGCGCAAGTGGTAGATACGCGGCGTCTCGGTAGCGCGTCGCTGCATCCGGGTGGTCGAGCGCAGCCTCGACCGCCCGCAACCAGATCGCGCCTCCGCGACCCGTGGTGGGGAGCGAGATGCCGAAGTACGCGTCGGCGGCGGATGCGAACCCCGCCAGTGCAACCCGTCCCCCTGACCCGTGTTGCCAGAACCGAGCTTCCACCGAGTCCCAGTCGACGAGATCGCGGAAGCCCGGCCCGAGCGAGTGGAGGTCGTGGAGGGCCCGAAGCGGAAGCCGGAGCAGACGGGCTCCGTCCTCCTGGAGCTGGGCATGGCCGATGAGCAGGACCATGGCGGTTGTCGGATCCGGCAACCACCGGGTCGCTCGGTCGACGACCACGGGCCGAGCCGCGGCGCGGACCGCCGACGCGTCGAGCAGGCTGCGTCGCGACTCGACCATGGGCTCGACGTGGAGTTCGACCGATCCCGCCGCGCCCGGCAAGAACAACGGCTCCAGTTGGTGGTCCGTCGGTTCCTGGTCGTCGGGTACGGGCCCGGACCGATAGCCGAGGTCCTCGAGCGTGGCGCGGGCTTCGCCGGCGAGCGCCGACGGCACCAGGACATCGACGTCGACCATCACGCGTGCGGCCGGGTCGGTCAGCAGGTCGGCCAGCAGCCAGTGGCCGCCCTTGAGGGCGATGGCGGCGATGCCGGCAGCATCGAGTGCGTCGAGGACCTGTTCGAGCTGGGCCCGGAGACCGGCGATCCGGCGAGCGTTCTCACGATGTCGGGCCTCGACGATGGCCAGTGGCGACCCCCCGGTCGCCAGGGCCGGGGGCAGGGCCGTGATGCCTTGTCGGCGGAGTGCCGACCAGATGCCCGGCAGCAGCTGGTGGTCGGCGGCGAGTGCCAGCAGGGGTGCCCAGCCGACCTCGGGGTCGCCGACGTGCGGGGCGGTTCGCGACAACATGCCCGCGAGTTCGCGGGCAACTGCCGTCGCGGTCATGGGCGCGTCGTGCCAACGGTCGCGCGCGCCTGCGCCAGGCGACGTCGGGTCGCGTAGACGGCGACCTGGGGAGCGAGCGCTTCTGCGGTCGCGAACGACGTCGCGGCCCCCGCCATGTCGCCGCTCGCGAACCGGCACAGGCCGAGCAGGTCGTGCGCCCACTCGCCGAAGACCCTGGCGTCGTAGCTGCTCCCCGAGTCGATGATGTCGGTGTCGGTCAACGACAGCAACCACTCCACCCGGCGTTGTGCCGCCGCCGGATCGCCGGTCGCGAACTCGTACCGTGCCGCTGCGAGTTCCAGTGTCGGCATGCGTCCGAACTGCGCCAGCGCGTTGGCCAGGGTGGTCCGGAGCGTGTCGTCGATGGTGCCGCGAGCGAGCAGGTGGAAGATCAGGTTCACGTGGAGCAACCGGTCATCGGGGTGCCGGGTGCCCCGCTG
This sequence comes from Acidimicrobiales bacterium, assembly GCA_041601775.1. Lineage (GTDB taxonomy): Bacteria > Actinomycetota > Acidimicrobiia > Acidimicrobiales > Salinilacustritrichaceae > Salinilacustrithrix. The sequence goes on along the minus strand of JBFIHN010000077.1, from coordinate 8,001 downwards.
TTCGGTCATGGCGATGCCCGCGAGCCAGGTGGCCACCGCCTGCTCGTCGTCCCGACGGCTCTCGTAGACCCGAGCCAGGTGGTCGTAGAGGTACGAGCGGTGGGGGAGCCGCTCGATCTCGGCGAGCAGCAGGGGCTCGTCGCGGGCGTGCTTTGCTCGCTGGTCGCCCTCGTAGCCGAAGTGGTCGATCGTGACGAGGTCGAAGGGCGACACCTCGAGGCCCTCCGCGGCGGCCGCCGCCGTCACCGCGGGCACGATCGTCTCGTGCATGGACCCGGTGAACCGGACATCGGGACGATGTCGCCAGAGGCGGTACTCGCGGTATGGGGTCCACCCCACGCGCGGGACGAACGGGACGAGCCCCGCCATCCGATCGTGGGCGGTGCGGAGCGCGGCGCGTGCGGCGTCGTGATCGCCCGGCCGGACCCGTTCGTCGGCGTCGATGTAGAGGATCCAGTCGCCGTGCGCGATATCGAGGGAGACATTGCGTGCCCGGGCGAAGTCGTCTCGCCACGGCTCGTGGCCGATCGTCGCACCGTGGCGAGCCGCGATGTCGACGGTGCCGTCCACCGAACCGGTGTCGACGACGACGATCTCGTCCACCAGGCCGACCAACGACGCCAGGCAGTCGTCCAGCATGTGCGCCTCGTCCCGGACGATGAGCGCGGCGGAGAGCAGCATTGCGAGCGGGGCCGTCCGGCCCTCAGCTCACTAGTCCACGTCGTCCACGATCTGGTTCGGATCGGTGGTGGACGTGGTCTGGTTGGGATTCGTGGTCGACGTGGTCTGGTTGGGATCCGTCGTCGACGTCGTCTGGTTGGGATCCGTGGTCGACGTGGTCGACGTGGTGGTCTCGTCCGCCTCGGTCGTGGTGGTGGTCTCGTCCGCCTCGGCGTCGTCGTCGCTGACCGCGCCGCCGCTGCTCGAGGGGGTCTGTGCATACACCGCGTCGATGCCGGTCATCGTGAACGAGGCCACCGTCGGGACCGCGAAGACCGTGCCCATCGCCAGCTTCTTGAGGAACGAGCGTCGTTCTTCGCTCATCGGCTCGAGTGCTGCGTCGAAGTCTTCTGACATGGGTTCCCGCTCGTTTCCCTGGGTGGACGGCGGAAACTTACCCGAATGGGGCATGAAGTGCATCCGACATGGCATCGAGAGGGCCGCGGATGATCGATCGCCCGGCCGCATTGCCCGAGGCATCGACGAGGGTCCCGACGAGGGCGTTCTTGGTCTCGGTGACGACGAACGACTCCCGGATCAGCGCCTGGAGCACTGCGGCCCGGTCGACCGGAGACCAGCGGGTGATGCCCGAGCCGTCGTCTCCGAGCAGCACGATCTCGTCGATCGGGGCGACACGCAGCGGTGTCTCGGGAGCGAGGCGATGCGGGTCGACCACGGCGACGTCACCGGCTCGTGGCGATGCTGCGACGATGCTGGCGAACGCCGGTACGGCCGACTCTCCGCCCCGCTTGACGTGGAACCCCCTCGGTACGGCCATGCTCGCACCGCGGCGGACCAACACACTCTCGTCGCCCTGGACCTGTTCCCCGGCCGCCAACAGGTGCAGCGCCAGCGTCGTCTTCCCCACGCCTGACGGTCCGACGAGCAGCATGCGCCGTCCGGCGACGTCGGCGGTGACGGCGTGGACGCGGACCCAGCCCTTCAGCGACGCCAACTCGAACGCTCGCCGGTAGGCCCGGACGTAGACCGCGTCGACAGCACCGTCGACGTCGGCGGCCGAGTCGAGGTGGTCTCCCTCCTCGTCGACCACGTAGACGCCGTCGACGCGGTGGATCGAGTACGTCTGTTCGCGCACCGGTTCGAACGGATGGCGCAGCGCCGGGACGATGGCGCGCAGTCGCTCGATCGCCTCGTCGTCGCCGTCGACCGAGATCCGGTGCCAGAGCAGCTGGAGCTCGAACCGGGCTATCGGAGTACTCCTTCGTTCCGGAGTTGCACGACGCACGCCCGCACGTCCTCCTGGGGAGGTGCATCGAGCGACCACGCGTCCTGTACGACCGTCGCGAGGTCGGCTTCGGTCCGGGTGCCGTCGCAGAACGCGAGGAGTACCGAGGCGGTCGGGTTCAGGTAGTGCACCCGGTCGGTGGCGAGGTCATAGACCACGAGGCCGTCGTCGACTTCGTGGACGTCGAGGCCATCGGCGACCTCGGGGTGGCGTTCACTCACGTTCGTCGTCTCCTCGCCGGCGTGCAACGGATGGCCCGAGGACGAGGTGCCGGACCCTGGGTGCGACGGCCTCGACCGTGTGGGTCCGGGCCACGGTAGCGAAGGCGGTGGTGGTGACCGTCCGCCACCGTTCGTCGTCATCGAGAAGGGCAGCGATCGCTGCGGCCAACGCGATGGGGTCGTCGTCGGCGATGAGCACGTCGACGCCGTGTGCGAGGCCGAGTCCCGCGACGGCGAGTGGGGTCGCGACGACGGGGCGCTGGTGGGCCATGGCCTCGAGGACCTTGATGCGTGTGCCTGCGCCCAGACGCAGCGGCGCGACGACCACGTCGGCTTCGGCGTACTGCGGAGCAAGGTCTTCCACCTGGCCCGTCAGGGTGACGCCCTCGTGATCGGCGAGCCGGTCGAGGCGTCCGTCGTGACGGCCCACGAGGGTGACCGTCGCGGTGGGTCGTCGGCGTCGGACGGCCGGGAGGATCTCGTCGACGATTCGGATGGCGGCGTCGATGTTGGGTTCGTAGGTCAGGTTCCCGACGAACAGCAATTTGTCGCGTCCCGGCCGGTCGGTCGGTGACGAGCCCGCAGATGGCCGGGGAACGCGGATGGCGTTCGGGAGTGCGTCGACGTGGTGGCCGTGACGCTGCGACATGGCGCGGGCCTCGTCGGGAGACGCCGCGGTGGCCACGTCGGCGTCGCCGAGCCATGCTTCCGCGATCCTGCCGTATCCCTCGGCCTCGTCGACCTGACCGAGGTGGTGGAGCATGGCCTCCGCGTCGTCGTCGAGGTCGATGACGAAACGAGCCGCGCGCAGCCGTCTGGCCAACCACGAGCCGAGCGGCAGCAGGTACTCGCGCATCGCCAACACCGTGCTGCCGTCCGCTTCGGCGCCGAGGTCGGCGGCGATCGCATCAGCCAGCGTCGGCGGCACCCGGCGGACTCGCTCTGGCAGCGGCTGGCACCGGGCGAGCCGCTCGCGCAGCGTGGCGTCACCCAGCTGCGCGACGGTGAGTGCTCGGCTGTGGTCCGGGTCCGATGGGAGGTCCACGATGACGACCTGTCGGGCCAGCGACCGTGCCCACGGCGACACCGACGCCGGGCCGGAGATCGGGACCACCACCACGTCGACCGCGTGCTCCTCGGCGAGCGTCTCGAGCAGCATCCCGGCGCGCATCGCCAGACCGTTCCCGGTGTCGGCCGGTCCGACGGGGACCACGAGCACCACGGACTCCGGCATCGGACCGAACCTATCCTCGGGTCGCAGATGGCAGGATCTCCGTGCCGTGGTCGCGCCACCCCCCACCCCGAGACACCCGACCCCGGTGCCCAGGATCGTGCACTTCGTGTTCGGACTCCGCGCCCAGGACGAGCCGTTCCACCTCGTCCACTACCTGGCGATCGCCTCCTGCGCTGCGGTCGTGGAGCCCGACGAGATCCACCTCCACTGCCATCACCTGCCCTACGGCTTCTACTGGGACCTGGCCCGGCCCCTGGTCACGCTCCATCGGATCGAACGGCCGGCGATCGCCGACCGCTCCTACGACGACCCGGCCGTCGCCCGGTACTCGTACGCCCACGAGGCCGACGTGGTCCGTCTCGATCTCCTCGGCGAGCACGGAGGCATGTACGCCGACATCGACACCCTGTTCGTGCACCGTCCCCCGGACGCGTTCTGGGCCGAGGACTGTGTCATCGGGCGCGAGCAGGACGTGGTCGACCAGCGCACCGGTGTGCCGAGACCGTCGCTGTCGAACGCGTTGATCATGGCCCGTCCCGGTGCTGCCTACGTCCGTGCCTGGCGAGATCGGATCGAGGACGTGTTCGACGGGTCGTGGTCGGCGCACAGCTGCTTCCTGGCCGACGACCTCGCAACCGAACGTCCGGCCGACGTCCGGGTCGAACCGGAGCGCACCTTCCACCCCTTCCCGCCGACGCCGGAAGGGCTCCGCCGCCTGCTCGTCGACCGTGAGTCGGATCTCGACGGCGTGGTCTCGATCCACCTCGCCGCACACCTGTGGTGGGACGAACGCCGGACCGACTTCGTCGCCGAAGCCCACGCCCGCGCGATCGACGAGGCGTGGGTGCGGTCGGGTTCCACGACGTACGCCTCGGCCGCGAAACCTCACCTCCCCGATCACAGGGTGTTCTGAGTGCGTCGACCTGTCCGCCTGCGCTACGTGGCCGAGGACGCGGCGAGCGGGTACGGCGACGCTGCCGACCGGTTGGTCCGGGCGGTGCGAGGTCGGGGCACCAAGGTCGAGTACCGGGGTTGGTCGAACACGTCTGCAGGCGCCGCACCGGCCTTCATCCCGTACTCCCGCGACCCGCGACCTCGCGACCAGGCGGCCGACGACGCTCCGACCGTGGCGCACCTGGTACCCGAGCACTACCCGCTGGTCCGCAGCGTCCTGCCCGAGGGCGCGCCGCTCATCGGGCACACGGTCTGGGAGACCGATCGGGTGCCGGCCCACTGGCCGGCCCTGTTGAACCAAGCCGACCGCATCATCGTTCCCTCCGAGTGGAACCGGGGCGTGTTCGCCGCCGGCGGGGTCACGGTCCCGATCGACGTCCTTCCGCACGTGGTGCGGGATCCCGGACCGGGTGACCGTGGCGCGTCGCTGGGACTCGACGACGACGTGTTCGTCTTCTACACGATCGGTCGGTGGGGGCAGCGCAAGGCGGTCTTCCATGCGGTTCGCGCCTTTCTCGAGGCGTTCGACGGTGACGACCCGGTCGTGCTGGTGGTCAAGTCCGGGCCCCGGATCGAGATGCCGCCCACTGCGGAGTGGGGCACCGAGAACCCGATGGCATGGACCACCGGCTGGCAGGTCGCCCGCCTCGTGAGCCGATATCGCAACCCTGCCCATGTCCGACTCGAGGTGGCGCCGTGGTCGCAGGAGCAGATCTCGGGGCTCCACGACCGGGGCGACTGCTACGTCACGCTCGCCCGCGGCGAGGGGTGGGGCATCGGTGCCTTCGATGCGGCTGCCCACGGCACGCCGGTCGTCGCCACTGGATGGGGAGGACTGCTCGAGTTCCTCGACCACGCGTCGGCGTCGCTGGTTCGATCGACCTTGGTCCCCGTGGAACACCTGCATGCGTCGTACTCCTCGGACCAGCGGTGGGCCGAACCCGACGTCGAGCACGCGGCCGAGCTGCTGCGCTCGGCGTACACGCACCATGCCGAGGCGCGTGTCAGGGCAGCGACACTCAGCGCACGCGTGTTGCGGGACTTCGCGCCGGAGGTCGTCGCCAACAGGTTCCTCGAGATCCTGGATCGTCTCGAACGGGGTCGATGACGGAGGTCACACCACAGTTGGGTTGACAGATGTGCACTGGAGTGTTGCAGTGCACATATGTTCACTGAAAGCGCCACCCGCCGGACGCTGCGCCGAGCGGTCCGCGTGATCGACTCCTTCGCCACCCCACACGGCGTCGACCGGTACCTCGAACAGATCGTCCCCACCTGGTCGTCGACCGAGGTCCGGGGTCGCATCATCGCCGTCGACCGTTCCGCCGTCGGCAGCACGATCCTCACGATCGAGCCCAACGGCAACTGGACCGGCTTCCGGGCCGGTCAGTACACCCAGATGAGCGTCGAGATCGACGGTGTCCGGCACACCCGCTGCTACTCGATGAGCTCGGCAGCAACCGAGACCCGCTCCTTCCAACTCGGGATCAAGGCCCACCCCGAAGGGCTGGTCAGCCAGCACCTGTTGGCTCACGCTTCGGTCGGCATGGTCGTGGGGCTCACCCCGGCCGCCGGCGGCTTCCACCTCCCCGACGCGCGTCCCGACCGCGTGCTGCTCATCAGCGGCGGCAGTGGCATCACCCCGGTGCTGTCGATGCTGCGCACGCTGTGCGCCGAACGTCATGTCGGACCGGTCACCTTCCTCCACTACGCCACCACGCGCGACGCCATGCTCTTCCGCGACGAGGTCGCGGCGATCGCGCTCGCCAACGACAACGTCACCGTCGTCACGGCCTTCGACCGCGAACCCGACGCCGGGCACCTCACCGGCTTCCTCGACGAGACCCATCTCGACGCCGCGGATCCGCAGTGGCGAGACGCCGACGTCTTCGTCTGCGGGCCGGCACCGCTGATGGACAGCGTCCGGCGTCACTACGACGAGGCCGGGGCGGCCGACCGCTTCCACCAGGAGGCGTTCACGCTCCCGATGTTCGCCGGCGAAGCCGGCCTCCGTGGCAGGGACGGCGGAACCGGCGCGACGGACGACGTCGCCGGTTCCGTGCGCTTCGGCGTCAGCGACGTCACCGTCGTCAGCGACGGCCGTCCTCTGCTCGACCAGGCCGAAGGCGCTGGTCTCACCCCCGACTCGGGATGCCGGATGGGCATCTGCCACACCTGCACCCGGTCCCTGACCTCCGGCTGTGTCCGCGACGCGGTCACCGGCGAGTTGACCACCGGATCCCCGTCCTCGGACGCCGGCGTCGAGATCCGGGTGTGCGTGAGCGTGCCCGTCGGCGACGTCGAGATCGACCTCTAGGAGACACGATGACTGCCACCCTTTCCCGACCCATCCCGACCACCACCGCCTCCCGCTACGGCCTCACCGACGAGCAACTCGACGCCTTCGGGTCCGAGCTCGACGCCGTCCGGGACCGGGTCATCGCCGACCGTGGGCAGGCCGATGTCGACTACCTGCGTCGGATCATCAAGATCCAGCGCGGTCTCGCCGCCAGCGGCCGGGCCTCGCTCTTCCTGGGGTTCCTCCCGCCCTTCTGGGTCTACGGCGCCGGCGCGCTCGGCATCGCCAAGATCCTCGACAACATGGAGATCGGGCACAACGTCATGCACGGTCAGTACGACTGGACCCGGGATCCGGCGTTGAGTTCGAGCGAGTTCGACTGGGACACCGTGTGCCCAGGCGAGCAGTGGAAGCACAGCCACAACTACCTCCATCACACGTTCACCAACGTGGTCGGCATGGACCGCGACATCGGCTACGGCGTCCTGCGGATGAGCGAGGACAAACCCTGGCGTTGGTACGACCTGTTCAACCCGCTCAAGGCCACGGCGCTGATGCTCGCCTTCGACCACGGGGTGATGCTCCACGACGTCGAGACCGAGAACATCATCTCCGGCAAGAAGTCGCTCGCCCAGCAGTGGCCGATCCTCCGCGACGGCCTGAAGAAGTCCGCCGCGCTCGACGGCAAGGACTACGTCCTGTGGCCGCTGCTCACCGGGCCGCTGTTCCTGAGCACGCTCGCCGCCAACGCAACCGCCAACCTGATGCGGAACCTGTGGTCGTTCTCGATCATCTTCTGCGGTCACTTTCCCGAGGGGACCCACGAGTTCTCCATGGAGGAGTGCCGTGTCGACGACGGCGACGAGCGCCGGGGACACTGGTACTTCCGCCAACTCCTGGGTTCCGCCAACATCCGCGGTTCGGCCGGCTGGCGGGGACGGCTCTTCCACGTCCTGTCCGGCAACCTCAGCCATCAGATCGAGCACCACCTCTTCCCCGACCTGCCCGCCCGCCGCTACCAGGAGATCGCGCCCGCGGTCGAGGAGATCTGCAACCGCTACGGCCTGCCGTACAACTCCCGTCGATTCACGGCGCAGCTCGGCTCGACCTGGAAGAAGATCTGGAAGCTGGCCCTGCCGGGGAGCTGATCCCCATCTGAGCAACGGTTGCCCGAGCGCGGTCGCCGGCGAAGGCCAACCTCTCCAGCCCCGGACGGTCGGTCGCTCGGATCGTGGCCTGGGCCGTGCTGTGTCCCGTCTTCGCCGGCATGATCGCGCTCGGCGCGGCGATGATCGCCGAAGCACCTGGGTCGGCGCTCGGCTGAGGG
>JBFIHN010000076.1:0-11311 GCA_041601775.1 Acidimicrobiales bacterium | reverse complement strand
GCGACCGACATCGCCTTCGCCCTCGGCGTGCTCGCACTCCTCGGCCCGAAGATCCCGTCATCGCTCAAGGTCTTCCTCCTCACCCTCGCCATCGCCGACGACATCGGCGCCATCGCCGTGATCGCGATCTTCTACACCAGCGACCTGTCGCTGGGATGGCTGGCGATCGCCGTCGGCCTCATCGGCGTCATCATCTTCATGCGCATCGGTCGGGTCTGGTACATCCCGCTCTACGTGGCCGTGGGCAGCGGTGTCTGGCTCGCCACGCTCGAGTCCGGCATCCACGCCACCATCGCGGGCGTCGCCCTGGGCGTCATCACGCCGGCGGTGGCGTTGCGCCCCGGGACCATCGCGACCCAGGTCGATCCGGAGACCCCCATCGACGAGGTCCGGTCGGTGGTCTTCGACGTGCGCGAGTCCGTCTCGGTCACCGACCGACTCCAGGCCGTCCTCCACCCGTTCTCGTCGTTCCTCATCCTCCCGCTGTTCGCCCTCGCCAATGCGGGGATCGAGATCAGCAGCGACGGCATCCGCGATGCCTCCACGTCCCCGGTGACCATCGGCGTCATCATCGGCCTCGTCGTCGGCAAGACGATCGGCGTCGCCGTCGCCACCTGGATCGCGACTGCCATCGGCATCGGTGACCTGCCCGACGGCGTGTCGTGGCGCGACGTGGTCGGCGTCGGTGCGCTCGCCGGCATCGGCTTCACGGTTGCGATCTTCATCTCCGGCCTCGCCTACACCGACAGCGCCATCATCGAGGAGGCGAAGCTCGGCATCCTCGTGGCCAGCTTCCTGGCTGCCGTCGTCGGCGCGTTGATCCTGCGTCGTCCGGCCACCGAGGACGCCGACGTCGACACAGACACAGACGCAGGCACAGACGCAGGCGCAGACGCAGACGTCGACGTGCACGAGACCTGACCGGGCGATCGGCTCCGGAGGCTCGGTACCCTCCGGAGCCATGGCCAACGTCTTCATCACGGGCACCTCGTCGGGCATCGGGGAGGACGCCGCAATGCGACTCGACCGGCTCGGACACACGGTCTTCGCCGGCGTCCGCCGCACCGAGGACGGCGAGGCGCTGGCCGCCCGGTCGACCTCCGGGCTGACACCGGTCGTGTGCGACGTCGCCGACGAACACTCGATCGCGGCAGCGCTCGAGACCATCGATGCCGCGGTCGGCCCGGCGGGCCTCCAGGGGATCGTGAACAACGCCGGCGTGGCCCGGGCCGGACCGCTCGAGCACCTCCCCGTCGACGAGTGGCGATCGCAGTTCGAGGTCAACGTGTTCGGTCAGGTCGCCGTCACCCGTGGCGCGATCCCGATGATCCGGCGGGGCAACGGACGCATCTGCTTCGTCGGCTCCGTGTCGGGGCGTATGGGCAGCCCGTTGATGGGCCCCTACGCAGGGTCCAAGTTCGCCATCGAGGGCATCGCCCAGTCGCTGCGCGAAGAACTCCGTCCGTGGGACATCGAGGTGTCGGTGGTCGAACCCGGCCCGATCAAGACCGCGATCTGGGCCAAGGGTCGGGCCTACGCGGCAGAGATGGAGACCCGCCTCGGACCGGAGGCCATGGACCAGTACCGCGAGCAGATCGAGGGCGCGGTGAAGGGCATCGACAACAACGAGCGCATCGGCGCGTCGACGGCGAAGACCTCCGACGCCATCGAACATGCGCTGTTCGCGTCGCGGCCCAAGCACCGCTACCTCGTCGGCACCCCGGCCAAGCTCGCCGGGCCGCTGACCCGCCTGCTGCCCGACAAGGCGCTCGGCGCGCTCATGCGCCTGATGGGGCCGTGAGTCAGGCCGTGGCGGCGATGAAGTCGACCAACACTGCGGCGAGTTCGGGTCCGCGGTCCTCCTGGAGGAAGTGACCACCGCCCTCGATCGTGGTGTGGGCCTGTCCCTGGGCGCCCGGGACCTTGGCGAGGAACGGGGCGTCGCCGCCCTTGGTCACCGCATCCTGGTCACTGAAGGCGACCAGGAACGGCTTGGTGAACTGTTCGAGCACGGTCCAGGCCGCCTCGTTGTCGGCACTCGCCGGATCGTCCGGGCTGGTCGGCACCAGGGCGGGGAAGATGCGCGCCCCGGCCTTGTACGTGTCGTCGGGGAACGGCGCGTCGTAGCCGGCGATCACGTCGTCGGCGAGGTCGGTCGCGCAACCGCCGTCGATGATCGCGCCGACCGGGAAGTGCTCCGTCTCCTGCGAGAACTTCTGCCAGGCGAGGAATGCGTCGCTCGCCGGACCGTGGCCGGTGGGGAGCCCGGTGTTGGCGATCGCGACGCGCGCATAGCGGTCCGGTTCGGCGGCGACGAGGCGGAGCCCGACGAGGCCACCCCAGTCCTGCCCGAAGAACGTGATGTCCCGGAGGTCGAGGTGGTCGAAGAGCAGTTGGCGCATCCACTCGACGTGGCGGGCGTAGGTGTAGTCGGACTGCTCGGTCGGCTTGTCGCTCCGGCCGAACCCGACCAGGTCGGGAGCGATCACCCGGTGGCCCGCCTCGACGAGGATCGGGATCATGTGGCGGTACAGGTACGACCACGACGGCTCGCCGTGCATGACCAGGACCGGTGCGGCGTCGGCGGGGCCCTCGTCGAGGTGGTGGACCCGCAGCGTTCCACCGTCACCGTCGTCGATGTCGGTGTAGTGCGGCGCGAACGGGTAGCCGGAGAGGTCGGCGAATCGGTCGTCGGGGGTGCGGACGGTCTGCATGCGGGCTCCTGGGTCGGCGAGAACGGGATCAGTCGGGTGGCGGCACGTCGGCGGCACAGCGGAAGCCCAGGTTTCCGGCCGAGGAGTCGATGGTCGACCCGATGCGTCCGGAGGGGCGATACCGCCGACAGTACGACTCGTGGCAGAGATACGAGCCGCCCTTGGTGACCAGATGGTCGACGTCGAGGCGGCTCGACGTCCATTCCCACACGTTGCCGACCAGGTTGCGGAAGCCCCAGGGATTGGGAGCGAACGCGTCGACCGGACACGTCCCCCGCCACCCGTCGTCGCCGGTGTCGTCGTCGGGGAACGAGCCCTGCCACACGTTCATCCGGTGCTCGCCGCCGGGCTCGCGGTCGTCGCCCCAGGGCCAGATGGTCTCGGTGCCGGCGCGGGCGGCGCGCTCCCACTCGGCCTCGGTGGGCAACCGCACGCCTCGCCATGCCGCATACGCCTGCGCGTCGCGCCACGACACGTGGATCGCCGGGTGGTCGGCTCGATCGGCGACGGCGCTGTGCGGACCTTCGGGGTGCTGCCAGTCCGCCCCGAACACCTGCCGCCACCACTCGGCACCGACCACACCTCGGGTGTCGGGGAAGTCGTCGGGCAACAGGCCACCGAAGACGAACGACCAGCCGATCGACTCGGCGTCGGTGACGTGACCCGTGGCCTCGACGAACACCGCGAACTCGGCGTTGGACACCGCGTGGGCATCGAGCAGGAACGTGTCGACGGTGACCTCGGTCGGTTCGTCACCGTCGCCCGGGTAGGCGAGGGACGAACGCTCGCCCATCACGTAGGTGCCGCCGGGCACGGTGAGCATCCCGCCGGTGTCGGCGACCGCCCTCGCCTCACCCGTCGCCTGCCCGGCCGGTGACCGCGACGCCCCCGGCTCACGACTCGGCGAGCAGCACGAGCTCACGGGTCCGCTCGCCGGTCCTCAGACGTGGTCCGGCCCTCGGCCACCAGGCGGGCCAGTTCGCGGGCGACCATCGGCCCGGCGTTCTGGTTCTGGCCGGTGACGAGGTTGCCGTCGACCACCCAGTGGTTGGCGAACGGGTCGCGGAACCGGGTCTGTGACTCGAACGCCGCGCCCTTGGCCCGCAGTTCGGTCTCGGGGTGCTGCGGCGTGGTGTCGCCGATGCCCAGCTCGCGGATCTGTTTGTCGGTGACCGCGCTGATGGCCCGTCCCTCGACCAGCGGCCGCCCCTCCGGTGTGGTGGCGTTGCGCAACCCGAGCGGGCCGTGGCACACACCGCCGACGGCCCGGCCGAGCGCATTGGCCTCGGTCACCTTCGCGGCGAGCTCGTCGCTGGTGCCGAAGTCGAAGGCCGCGCCCCACCCGCCGGCCAGGAACACGATGTCGTAGTCGGCCATGTCGAGGTCGCCGATGGCGAGCGAGTCGGTCACCTTGGCCCGGAACTCGTCGTCGGCCAGGAAACGGTCGTCATGGGCCGAGCGTAGGACGGGTTGGAGCGACTGGGGGTCGACCGGGACGACCCCACCGAGCGGGCTGGCGACGTCGACGTCCATCCCGGCGTCGAGGAACACGTAGTACGGCGCCGTCATCTCGCTCGCGAACACACCGGTCGGCTTGCCCACGTCGAGCACGCCGTGGTTCGTGGCCACGACGAGCGCACGGCGACCGGGCAGGTCGGGCACCGCGTCGGCGCGCGCGTCGTCGGGGTGCATGCCGAGCCGCTGCACGAGTCGGCGGACGGCGAGCACGGGGCGCGGTGGACGCTTCGCTGCCGGTCCGGCGCTCGGGCGGCGTGCCTCGTAGGGCCACGGGATGTTGCGCTCGGGCACCGAGGCGGCCCGCTGGGTCTGCAGGACACCACGGAGATGGGTCCGGACCGCCTCGAGACCGTCGTCCGTCCAACGGTTGACGGCCTCGATCGGATCGGCCGTGAGGTCGTAGAGCTCCCACTGGTCGTCGAGTGGGGTGGTCCGGTACTCGACGCCACCGGGCCCGTCGGCTGCCAGGTGACGCACGCCGGGTTCGGTCCACGTCGACGGATCGTCGAACGTGCGGACCAGCTTCCACAGATGGTCCGCTCCCCCGGCGGCGTCGTCCTCGGCGACACGGACGACGATCCCCTCGAAGTTGGCGGCCACGTGGGCCGGCACCTGGATCCGCAACGGGGTCGGCGGCGCGGACACCCGCCCCAACCGTCGAGCGACCGCCGACGCTCCGCTGTCGCCCTCGAGCATGTTGTCGCGGGTGGTGAGGTACACCGCCCTGTCGGCGTCGGCATCGCCGCCGTCGACCACCGGCATCAGGTCACGGCCCGGGAGGTCGTGGACCTCGGTGAACGACGCGCTCAGCTCGGCAGCCACGGCAGCGGTGTCGATGCCCGCGGCGCCGAGCAGTGTCGGCACGAGGTCGACGTGCGACGTCGGCGCGACGACCGTCCGCGCCTCGGTCGGGGTCGGCCCGACCCGGGCGACCACGAAGGGCACGCGGGTGGCTTCGTCGTAGAGGTTGAACCACTTCTGGTGCAGGCCACCGTGGGCGCCGAGCAACTCGCCGTGGTCCGACGTGCGCACCAGCACCGCGTTGTCGGAACCACCGTCGGTGACGGCGCGGCGCACGCGGTCGAGCGGGCCGTCGACCTCGGCGTGGAGTCGGTGGTAGAGGTCGCGGTAGCGCTGCCCGTTGTTCCGGTACGAACGACGGACGACGGGGACCGGGCCGTAGCCCGAGTAGTAGGCCTCGCGGAACGCGATCTGCGCCGCCGGCTTCGACGCCAGGTCCTCGTGGTCGGTGGGTGATTCGGCGACGGCCGGCGGGTCCGACGGCGACGCCTCGAGCGGGCTGCGCCGCACCCACGCGGGGAACAGCACGATGTCGTGGGGGTTGGTGAAGCTCGCGACCAGCAGGAAGGGACGCTTGGCGGCCTCGTCGCCGCCGGCGCGCCGCGCGTAGCGGTCTTCGAGCCAGGCGACCACGCGATCGGCCAGCAACGGGTCGCGGCGCAACCCGCTGTCGGCGAGCGCCCCGCCGTGGGGTTCGGGACCGACCCAGCCCGAGAACCCGAACGGGTCGAGCGGGTCGGCGTCGAGGTAGGCCTGCACCGCCGCACGGTCGACGTTGCCGGCACCGTCGTTGGTGCACAGGCGGTCGCCGGTGGCCGGGTCGTGCAGGTCGGCGTGGGAGATGTGCCACTTGCCGTCGTAGTGCGTGTCGTAGCCCGCCGCCCGGAACCAGTGCCCCAACGTGGGGACCTCGCCCTGGCGGAGCCATCGCATCCGCGAGTCGTCGGCCACCTTGCCGAGACCGTCGGTCTGGGTCACACCGTGCACGTCGGGGTACTGCCCGGTGAAGAGCGTCGGCCGGCTGGGGACACAGGCCAGCGAGCCGGTGTAGTGCCGCTGGAAGGTGACGCCGTGGTCGTCGAACCAACGGCGTCCGGTCAGGGTCCGGGTGCGCCAGGCCTGCAGGTCGTCCGACTCGTAGGGAGGCGCGGCGCGCTCCTCGTCGGTCATGACGATGACGATGTCGGGGCGATCAGCCACGGTGTTCCTCCAGATGTGCGGCGAGACCGGCGAGCATCACGTCGGACTGCCGGGACAAGAACCGACCCACCACACGTTCGGCCAGTCGTTGCGGGGGACGCGGTCCGATCCCCACCGTGGTCGTCAACGAGACGCTGGTCGATGCCCGGCCGTCCGGACGCAGGTCCCACCGGTTCTCGACGGTGCGCAGCCGGGATGGGAGTCCGTCGAGGTCGTAGGTCAGCGACACCGGGGCCTCGACCGCACGGATCCGCTCGACGATGACGGCGCGGCCGACCTGCACCCGCCGGGCCAGGCCGACGACCAGCGAGCAGACGTCGTCGTCGACGCTCTCGGGCCGGGACAGGATGCACGAGTGGTCGACGTTGGCCGCCCACGAACTGATCGCCCCGAAGTCGGCCAGCACCGCCCAGACCGCGTCGACCTCGGCGGGGACGACCCGGGTCCTGGTGATGCCGGTTCCGGTGGTGCCGGTCGTGGCGCCGGTCATGGGCGTGGCTCCCGGTCTCGTGCCGCCGGCATCCAGTTGGGTCCGGCGGTCTCGTCGATCCTGCGCACCAGAGCGGCCCCGACCGGTTCGACCACGGCGAGGAACTCGGTCGTCCGGGCCTCGCCGAGGTGGCGCCACGCGACCGCGCAGATCCGGTCGAGCCGGTCCTCGAGCGTCTGGCGGTACTCGATGCCGTGCGTGTTCACCGCGCCGTCGGTGACGAGTCCGCGCTCGGCCAGGAGGTCCATCGCCGAGGCCAGCGCCGCGTCGTCGGCGCCGCGGCTGCGCGGCAGCCAGTCGCTCGCGTAGTTCCGCCACGCCCCGTCGAGGATGCCCGCCGCCGTGCCGTCGAGACCCTCGGCGATCTGGATCGCCCAGTGGGTGTCGCCACGCCATTCGCGGATGCAGTTCACCGCCAGCCACGCCGAGATCAGCGGTTCGTCCTCCCGGCGGCGCTCCGACAGGCTCGCGGCCAGGACTCGGCCACCCATCGGCAGTGCGCCGACGGCGTCCCAGAGTGGTCCGGCCAGCGCGGCCAGGCCGTCGCAGGCGCCCGGGGCGTAGCGCACGAGGCCCTCCCCGACCGCTTCGTCGCGCGCCGTGGCCGCCGCGTCGAAGCTGGTGTGTTCCCGGCACAGACCGAGCGACATCGACACGAAATCCGGATGGATCGAGCCGAACGCCGCCGTCACCGCAGCATCACCGCTGTCGCCGAGCGAGGCGCCGCGGGTCGCGATGTAGTAGCCGAGCCCGTCCGGGACGCCGAGTGCCCCGTAGCGCTCGATGCCCGCGGGATCCCAGAAGATCCAGCCGACGAGTCGATGCGATGCCAGGGCGCAACGGCGCGTCAGATCGGTCCA
The DNA here is from genome assembly GCA_041601775.1 of Acidimicrobiales bacterium. GTDB lineage: Bacteria > Actinomycetota > Acidimicrobiia > Acidimicrobiales > Salinilacustritrichaceae > Salinilacustrithrix. The sequence continues at coordinate 3,728 of JBFIHN010000076.1, read as the reverse complement.
GTCAGCCACCATGCCATGAGACTTTATTGAGAGTCTCATTGTCAATACCTTCTGCGTCGGACACTCCCACAACATCCGCGGTCGGTACGATGCGCTCGTGGAGACGCAGGCACCGGACGCAGCAGACGGCCGACGAGCCCGACGAGACCGCAACCGGGCCGCGGTCATCGACGCCCTGTTCGACCTGCTCGTCGACGGGTCGTTCCCCACGACCGAGGCCATCGCCGAGCGGGCCGGCGTCTCGGTGTCGTCGGTGTTCCGCTACTTCGAGAGCCTCGACGACCTGCAACGCCAGACGATCGATGCCCACTTCGCCCGCTTCGGTGAACTGTTCGACATCCCGGCCCCCGGCGAAGGCACCACCCCCGAACGGATCCAGCGCTTCGTCGACGCCCGGCTCGCCCTCTACGAGGCCGTCGCTCCCGTTGCCCGCCTCGCCCGAGCGCGGGCCTACGACCAACCCCTGATCGCCGAACGCCTCACCGAGGTCCGACAGAGCTTCGTACGCCAGATCCACGACCACTTCGCCACCGAACTCGCCTCGATGCCGGCGGCCCGGGCCGACGACACCGCCCACCTCCTCGATGCGCTGACGTCGTTCGAGACCTGGGACCTGCTGCGCACGACCCACGATCGGACCGCACGTCAGATCCGCCGGGCGTGGATCGACGGCGTCGCTGCCCTGCTCTGACCCCTGTGGACGACCGGAGGATGCCATGACCGACACCGAGACCGACGCCGGGACCGGCAGTCTGGATCTCGTACACGACTCGTTGTTGCGACGGATGCGCGCGATGCACTCGCTCTACTACCAGGCCGTCGACACCATGGACCTGGAGCACGTGAACCACTTCGAGCGGCCCGGCGTGCTGCCCATCGCGTTCTCGCTGTTCCACTACACGAACATGCAGGACTCCACCTTCATGGTGCTCAGCGGCGAGGCGCCGACGTGGAACGAGGCGTGGCAGGCGCGGGTGCAGATGGCCATCGACGACCACGGCAAGGAGGAGACCGTGGCGACGATGGAGGACCAGCGCATCGGTGACTACGAGGCGTTCAAGGAGTACCAGCGCACGGTCTTCTCCCGCACCGAGGCCCACATCGAGGCCATGGACCCGACCGACTTCACGCGCGTCGTGATCGCTCCCCCGTTCCCCGCCCAGGTGGCCAGCACCTACAGCGCCCGCGTCGCCGGCCCCCAGGGCATCACCGTCCTCGACGCCTTCGAGTGCTGGCACTACCAACACGGCCTGCGTCACATGGGCGAGATCGAGCTGGCTCGCGGCCTCGTCGGCCTCGGCGGCATGACGTCCTAGTCCCCCGCCCCGTTCGGGGCGTGCACCTCGACCCGGTGCAGGTCGTCGCCCAACTCGATCGTGCCGTCGAAGTGTTCGGCGGCGAGCGCCCGCCAGTCGTCGCCACCGCCCGAAGGGAAGCTCGGGACGTAGTGGGTCATGACCAGCGTCTCCATGCCGGCCCGCGCCGCGGTCCGGGCGGCCTCCTGTGGTGACGAGTGGTAGTCCAGCGTGTCGATCATCCGCTGGACGGGGATGTTCTCGATCACGTCCTTGCGGATGACGGTGTGGACCAGGGCCTGCGCACCGGTGCACAGGTCGTCGAGGCCGGCGCACGGAACGGTGTCACCGGCGACGACGGCCGACGCGCCGTCGTGGTCGAAGCGATAGGCGATGCTGGGCTCGACCGGCTTGTGGTCCGTCGGTCCGCACGTGACCCGGACCGAGCCACCGAGGTCCACGACACCGTCGGTGACCTCGATGACCTCGACCGGGGGCGGGTAGTCGAGGTCGTCGTGGTGCGCGATCCGGTAGCTGATGTCGGGGCCGAGCGACGCCACGATGTGATCGACCACCGCCTTGGTCCCGACAGGACCGACGATCGTGAGTGGCGTCGGCTCGAACGTCATCACCCATCGACTCGTGATCACGTCGTTGAGATCGGTGATGTGGTCGCTGTGCAGGTGGGTGAGCAGGACCGCACGGAGTTGCCCGGCACCCGACATCGCCCCGGCGAGACGCATGAGCACGCCCCGCCCGGTGTCGACCAGGAACTGATCGGCCCCGCCGGTGACGAGCGTCGCCGGGCCGGCCCGATCGGGGTCGGGCAGGGGGCTGCCGGTTCCGAGAAGGGTGATCGTCAGCATGGGACCTCCGAGGTCGGTTCGTTGGCGTTCGTGGTTCCGAAAGTTCGGGTCGTGCTCCACCCCCATCCGTTCTGGTGAACGACCGAGACCATCAGATGTCACATCCGTTCACCAGAACGGGAGTTTGGGGTGTGCGAGTGGGGGTTGGGGGCTACTGGCGGGACATCTCGGCGCGGGCTTCGGCCTCGGCTGCGCCCGGCGCGGGACGCGAGACGAGGTCGATGACGACCTCGTGGAGGTCGCCCGAGAAGGGGAAGGGACTCTCGTAGCGACCCGACACGGCCGAGCCGTGGTCGTAGCCGACGCTGGCGCCGACCGACGAGATCATCCGCATGTAGAGCTCGGTCTCGCCGCTGCCGGACGAGACGCCGTCGACGAAGACCTCGATCGACCCGGTGCGGCCCTCCCCGCGACGGAACGCGGCCGTCAGGACCGACGCCCCCACCGGCACCCGGGTGGCCGACTCGACGATCGTGTGGTCGTCGAACGCGTTGTAGTCGACGACGAGTCGGTCGTCCTGCACGAACACGGTGATGCCCGAGTTCTCGGTGCCGGTGGCGAAGAGCACGCCCTCGTCACCGGCCGCTCGGGTGACACGGGCCGTGAGGTCGAAGCTGCGCCCGCCGATCGCCGCCGCCGCCTGGGCGGCGATGGCCGACATCGGCGGACGGTAGACGTAGCGCTTGTCCGCCGGGTGGGGCGAATGGTCGCGGAAGCGGGCGCCGAAGAGCTCGATCATGCGGTCGTCGAGCGGCAGGACACCGTGGCGATCGGCCTCGGCCCACCACAGCTCGATCAGCTCGGCCAGGCGCTCGGGTTGGTCGTCGGCGAGGTCGTTGCACTCCGACGGGTCGGCGACGAGGTCGTAGAGCTCCCACGTCTCGGTGTCGTAGTCGGCTCCGGGCGTGTGCTTCTGCACCGCCTTGAGGGACCCCGACACCAACGCCCGGCTGCCGCCCATCTCGAAGTACTGGAGCGTGTTCGTGGCCGGCGCTGCGGCGTCGTCGAGGATCGATCGGAACGAGTGCCCCGTCACCGGCAGCTGGTCGATGCCGCGGTAGGTCGTCGGCGGCGTCACCTCGAGCAGGTCGTAGATGGTCGGGACGATGTCTGCGACGTAGGTGAACTGCTCGCGCTTGGTGCCGCGGTGTTCCTCCGCGATGCCGGCCGGCCAGTGCACGATCATCGGCACGTGCACGCCGCCCTCGTGGGTGTTCTGCTTGTACCACTTGAACGGGGAGTTCCCGGCCTGCGCCCACCCCCACGGGTAGTTGGTGTGGCTGTGCGGACCACCGATGTCGTCGATCCGCTCGATCGCCGTGTCGGCGGTCTCGAAGATGCCGTTGAAGAACTTCATCTCGTGCATGACACCGAAGGGCCCGCCCTCCTGCGATGCACCGTTGTCGGCCATCACCACGAGGAGCGTGTTGTCGAGCTGGCCGAGATGCCGCAGTCCGTCGACCAGACGGCCGATCTGCACGTCGGTGTGGTCGAGGAACGCGGCGAACGCCTCCTGCAGGCGGGCGTTGAGACGCTGTTGGTTCTCCGGCAGCTCGTCCCAGGCGTC
>JBFIHN010000075.1:0-11323 GCA_041601775.1 Acidimicrobiales bacterium | reverse complement strand
GTCGCCCGCGCGCGCGTGGCCGTAGACGAGCGTGCGCAGATTGCCGCAGCATGCCGTCGGATAGCCGATCTCGCGAGCGCGCTCGAGCGTCGTCGTCGCCGATGCCACGGCGGCCGGTGCGTCGCTGCGCAGCGTCGTCCACGCCAGGAGCGTCGACGCCCAGACCTCGCTCAGCACCGATCCGATCGATGTCGCCTCGTCGCGGGCGGCCACCATCGCGTCGATCGCGCCGACGGCGTCGCCGCCGTCGGCGGCCAGCTGGGCGATCGCCAGCTCGAGTTCGAGCGCCACGGCCGCGTGTCCGAGCCGCCGTGCTTCGGAGGCTCCTTCGGCAAACGACGCTGCTGCGGCCCCGGGGTCGCCCTGCGCCAGTTGGCTCTGCCCGAGGGCCCGCCGCACGATGACGCTGGCCCACCCCGATCGATGGTGCGCCAGCGCGCCGGTGGCCAGGGTCATGGCCTCCTGCGGATGCTCGGTGAGGTTCTCGGCGGTTGCCAGCGTGCCCAGCGCCGCCATCGCCCGCGGGACGTCGTCGGACACGGCATCGGGCCAGCGCTCGAATGCCTGACGGGCGAGGGTCACGATGTCGTGAGCCCGGCCTTGTTGGACGACGGCGAACAGCGCCGCACACAGCGACATCGCTCGCCGAGGTTCGGTGTCGTGCGAGAGACACCACCGCAGCGACTGGGTGATCTCGTCGAATCGGGACGCGACGTCGCGCAGCAGGTCGGGATCCCAGACCAGCCCAGACGTCGCCAGTCGGGCCCACACGGACTCGACGACCTGATCGGCGAGGCGGTCGAGCCTCCCCTCCAGTTCCCCGCGCCCGGCGAGGCGCCGGCGGGCACAGGCTCGGACGCTGTGGAGGAGTCGGTACTCGATGCCGTCGGCGGCGGCATCGGTCGACACCAGCGACGCGTCGACCAGGGAATCGATGCCGTCGTCGACGTCGCGCGTGGCCGAATCGGGCAACAGACGGCGGGCATCGGCCCGGGTGAACGACCCGGGAAAGAGCGACAGCCACTCGAGCAGGTCGGCCTCGGCAGGATCGAGGAGATCGATCGACCAGTGCACGACCGCCGTCATGCTGCGATGACGGCTCGAGCCACGGAATCGGGGACGGTCCAACACCTCGACGCCGTCGTCGAGGCGCCCGAGGAGCTCGGCCAGCCCCATCGACCTCGTCCGGGCCGCTGCGATCTCGATCGCCAGCGGGAGACCATCGACCTGTCGGCACACGTCGGCGACCAGGTCCACCTCATCGGCGTCGATCGCCACGCCGGCATCACGCGCCCGTTCGAGGAACAGGCGCACCGATGGGACATCGGCGACAGCCAGGCCATCGTCGCGAGCGTTCGACAGCGGGGCGAGGGCCACGACCGACTCGCCCGGGACCATCAGGGGCGAGCGGCTCGTCGCCAACACGGTCGGGGCACGGCAGGCGTCGAGCAGCGCGGTGATGATGGATGCCGCTGCATCGAGCACGTGCTCACAGTTGTCGACGATGACCAGCACCCCCTGATCACCCGGCGAGTGCAGCAGGGCCTCCGGCGACTCGAATCCGAGCTGGCCGGCCAGCGTTCCGGCGACGGCGTCGGGTTCGTCGACCCGAGCGAGGTCGACGAAGCGAACCCCGAGCGGGAACCGCTCGGCGGCCGTGCTCGCCGCCGCCTGCGCAGCCGCCGTCTTGCCGACACCACCGGGACCGATGAGCGTGACGAGTCGCCGCGACCGCAATCGGTCGTCGATCGCCGCGAGTGCCGCGTCCCGGCCGATCAGGCCGCCGCCCACGCCCAGAGAGTCCAACACGATGTCATCATGAACGATCTGCACGTCGCTCGCGTCCGTCATCGCGTTCGCCTGGACCGACGCCCGGTCGGGTCGAGCGCGGACCCTCAAAGAGGGAGGGGGTGAGCGAGGACGCCTTCTCCCGTTCGGCGGCCGGCGACCGTGCGGATGAACTCGATGGCATCGATCTCGACGTGTTCGCCGTCGGTGCCCTGGGCGAAGTGGCCGCCCGCCGGCCCGGTGAGCGCGAGTTCGAACGGAGCACCGTGGGTCTCCGCCCACTCCCGGACGATGTCGGCGACCAGGAGACCGTCGTGTTCGGGCGTGAGCTCGATGGGTCGGTCGATCACCGCATGGATGTCGATGCGGTGGGTCCAGACGTCGCGGGTGAACCCCACGTCCAGCAGGTACTTCAGGGGCTTCCAGCCGATCGGTGGCCCGAAGTTGATCGGGAACCAGCGGATGGGTGGTGGTGTGTGCCAACGCCCCTTGACGGCCCGCGGTCCGATCGCCGCCAGCTGCGCCACCAGGTCGGCGTTGGTCACGTCCGAGCGCTCCCGGATCTGGAGCTCGTTGATGCCGTCGACGAAGTGGTGGGAGTCGATCTCCTTGTTGAGGGGCAACCCACGGCGGAACTGGTGGAGCAGTTCGGGAACCCGCGCCTGGCCGTCGGCCGACCCGAGCACGTGGAGCGACATGGCCCGTACGTCCCAGCCGGTGCAGTCCGTCGCCGTCGCCCACTCCACGTCGTCGAGCTGCGCGACCAGGTCGGCGAAGCGGCGGAACTCCTCCAGGGCGAGCGGTCTGGCCTCGGACCTCGTGATCCTTCGCGGCGACATGGCGACCCCTTCGATGGTGTGTGGAGCAGTATGACCCATCCGGACTTTCCGAGTACGCCGATCTGAGGAGCGCGCGTGAGCACCATCCTCGTCGTCGCCTCTGATCCCACCCAGCGCTCCGAGGTGACGGCGACACTCGAGCGCCGGTACGGCGCCGACTACGCGGTCGTCGCCCTGTCGGCCGACGAGGCCTCCGACGCAACGATCGGGGCACTCGCGCCGATCGCCCTCGCGCTGGCACCCATCGGGACGAGCGCGTTCGACGCGCTCGCGACGGTCGGGCGCCTGCACCGGGGCGCCCGCCGGATCGCCATCGTGACCGTCGGGGACACGTCGGTCCACGAGGCGTTGGGTCGAGCGCTGACCCTCGGGCAGATCGACTACTTCGTGGGGCATCCGTGGGCGACGGCCGATGAGGAGGTGTATCCCGTCGTCGGGGAAGCGCTGCGGGCATGGACCAAGTCACGGCAGCTGCAGCTCGACAAGGTGACGGTCGTCGACGAGGTGCGCGGTGGGCGCGGCGAGCATCTCACCACCTGGCTGAACCGCAACACCGTTCCCGCCCGCTTCCGTACCGCCGACTCACCCGAGGGGGCGGAGCTCGTCGCCGGACCGCTCGCCGACCGGCGACTTCCCGCAGCCGTGTTGTGGGACGGCAGGGTGCTCGACGATCTCGACGAGGTGGCCCTGGCCGATGCGCTCGGGGCCAACACCCGACCACGGCGCGAGGAGTACGACGTCGCGATCGTCGGCGCCGGTCCGGCCGGGCTGGCAGCGGCGGTGTACGCGGCCTCCGAGGGTCTCCGGACCGTCGTCATCGAGGGTTTCGCCCTGGGTGGTCAGGCCGGAACCAGTGCGAAGATCCGCAACTACCTCGGCTTCCTCTGGGGCGTCAGCGGCGCCGACCTGACGTCGCAGGCCGCGCGGCAGGCGGAACAGCTCGGCGCCGAGACGATCGTGACGAGAACCGCCACCGCTCTGGCGACGGACGGCGACGCTCGGCTCCTCACGCTGTCGAGCGGCGACACGCTGCGGAGCAGGCACGTGATCCTGGCCGGTGGCGTGACGTACCGGCGCCTCGATGCCCCGGGCGTCGACCCACTCGTGGGCCACGGCGTCTTCTACGGCGCCGGCGCCGCCGAGGCCGCGGCCACCGGCGGCCTGCAGACCTTCGTGCTCGGCGGCGGCAACTCGGCCGGACAGGCTGCGGCCCACATGGCGGCGGCGGGTGCTGCCGTCACCGTCTTGATCCGCGGCGACTCGATCGCGAAGTCGATGTCCGACTACCTGGTGGAACAGCTGGACGGGACGCCGAACGTCGACGTGCGGACGAACGTCGAGATCGCGGAGGTCGTCGGCGACGGGCAGCTCACGGCCTTGGTGCTCGAGGATCGAGTCACCGGACAACGAGCGGAGGTGGACGCCGACGCGCTGTTCATCTTCATCGGGGCCCAGCCCCACACCGCGTGGCTCGACGGCGCGGTCACGACCGACGATCGAGGCTTCATCCGTACCGGGATCGACGACGCCGCATGGCTCGAGACGAGCATCAACGGGGTCTATGCCGCCGGCGACATCCGCAGCGGCTCGATCAAGCGGGTGGCAGCCGCGGTCGGCGAAGGCTCGACAGCGGCGATGCTCGCGCTGGAGGCGATGCGTCCCGCTCGGTGACCGCGCCGCGTTCGGCGAGGGCCGGCACGATCTCGGTCGTCTCCTTCCCGCCGGCGACGATCAGACGACCGAGAAGCGCTCGACCCCGAGCGACGGTCAGCAGTCCAGCGCATCCGCCCGGCGGGGCGAGCGCGATCGGGGCCGAAAGTCCCTGGCACGATGCAGCGACTACCTGGACGATCGTGCCATGGCGAACGAGACGCCACGCGCAGCGCAGCCGACGAGGGTGTTCGCACTGGTCGTCGGATGCCTCCTGTTGCTCCCGGCCCTCGGCGCCTTGGCTGGCGGGGTGGGCCTCGGGCTCGGCTACGCGTTCGGTCGAGACGACGAGGGGTTCTTCGAGGTCGATCTCGACCGCGTCGAGTCACCCACGGCCGCCGTCACGACCGAGGAGGTGGACTTCGCCGCCGACCCCGGAACGCCGCGTTGGGTGATCGACGCCCTCGACGCAGATGTCCGCCTCCGGGTCGAGAACCGGCGGTCCGACGAGCCGGTGTTCGTCGGGGTCGGCCCCGCCGCCGCTGTGGAGGAGTACCTCGCCGGCGTGGCCCACGACGAGGTCCGCGACCTCCGCGACGGAACCCCGCAGTACCGGACCCGTTCCGGTGGCGACGAGGCCACCCCGCCGACCGACGAGGACTTCTGGGTGGCGGCCGCCACCGGGGTCGGGTCCCAGGAACTCGTGTGGCCGGCGACGAGTGGTCGCTGGGTTGCGGTGGTCATGAACGCCGACGGTGCACCCGGCATCGCGGCCGATGTCAACGTCGGCGTGAAGGCCGGGGTCGTGCTGCCGCTCGCGGGCATCTTGGTGGCGTTGGGTGTTGTCGGTTCTGCGTTCTCGGTCGCCCTGATCGTCTTCGGAGCGCATGGCCTGGGCCGGCCGTCCTCGGAGCAGTCGGAAGGGGCGTTGCAGCCGGACCAGGACACGGTCCCACCGGCGACACCGGTCCGAGTGGCCGGGCACCTCGATCCGGAGCTGTCGCGGTGGCGGTGGCTGGTGAAGTGGTTCCTCGCGATCCCGCACTTCGTCGTGCTGTTCTTCCTGTGGCTGGCGTTCGTCGTGCTCACGGTCGTCGCCGGGTTCTCGATCCTGTTCACCGGCCGATACCCGCAGCAGATCTTCGCCTTCAACGTCGGCGTGATGCGGTGGTCGTGGCGGGTGAGCTTCTACGCAACGACGGGCGGCATCGGCACCGACCGGTACCCGCCCTTCAGCCTCCACCCCGACCCGTCCTACCCGGCATCGCTCGACGTCGAACCTCCTGGCGAGCTCTCCCGTGGTCTGGTGCTCGTGAAGTGGTGGCTGCTCGCCATCCCCCACTACCTCGTCGTGGCGGCCCTGGCCGGCGGGGTGTTCTGGAGCACGGCCGGCGACGACGCCGCCCGCATCGGTGACGGCGGTCTCCTCGGCATCCTCGTCCTGGTCGCGGGCGTGTCCCTGCTCTTCCGCAACCGCTACCCCACCCCGCTCTTCGACCTGATCGTCGGGCTGAACCGGTGGATCTTCCGGGTCGTCGCCTATGCGGGGCTCATGACCGACCGGTACCCACCCTTCCGGCTCGACCAAGGACCGGAGGAGCCAGTTGGTCCGCTTCCCGGACCCGCGGACGAGCGCACGCCATGACGTCGGCGGCCCACCAGAGGATCGAACGCCTCGAACATCGGCTCCTCCGGCCGGCCGCACCCGGCGTGTTCGACGACGAGGAACTCGAGGGCCTGCCCGAGCCGGTGGCCCGCTACCTCGACGCCGCCATCGCGCGCGGTGCGCCGCTGGCCCGCAGCGCTGCGCTCGACATGCGCGGGCACCTCAAGCTCGACGGGCGCTGGCTCCGGCTCCGAGCCCACGAGGTCCTCGCACCCCACGACGGTCTCGTGTGGCGTGCACGCGTGGCCGGCATCGTCACCGGCTCCGACCGGTCGTCGCAGGGACACGGGGTCATGGACTGGAAGCTGCTCGGGCTGCTCCGCGTCATGCATGCCGAGGGGCCCGACATCGGACGCAGCGCAGCAGGCCGCGCCGCCGGCGAAGCCGTCTGGGTGCCCACCGCGCTCCTCCCCCGCTTCGGGGTGCGCTGGGAGGCGTCCAGCGACCACGACCTCACCGCCCGGTTCACGAGCGGGGGCGAAGGCGTCGCACTCCACCTCCGCATCGACGACGCGGGCCACGTCGACCGGGCCCGGCTCGATCGCTGGGGCGATCCCGGGGGTACCGGCGACTTCGGCTACCACCCCTTCGGATTCGAAGCCACCGAGACCCGGCGCTTCGGCCACGTGACCATCCCCGCGGCGGGACGCGCCGGATGGTTCCCCGACACCGACCGATGGGCCGACGGCGAGTTCTTCCGCTGCACCATCACCAGGGTCGCGCCGACCGAGACCGCCGAGACGAACCCGTGACGATCAGGCCTCGTCTCCCGACCGCTGCAGTTCGTCGATCGAGTCGATCGTCATGCTCGCCGAGCCCTGGTTGCGGTGTACCGACCTGCCGACGAGGTGGGCTCCGATCGGCGCGGTGAGGAACAGGAGCACGCCGGCGAGCAGCAGTTTCGCGGCTTCGGCCACGGTGAGGTTCAGGGCCGCGCCGACGAGTACCAGCAGGAGGCCGAGCGTGGTCGTCTTGGTTGCGGCGTGCATTCGGGCGTACACGTCACCGAAGCGGTTGACCCCGATCGCGGCGAGCACCGACCAGGCGGCTCCGACGACCAGGAGGATCTCTCCGATGGTGGTCATGTCAGCCTCCTCTCCGTTCGACGAAACGGGCTGCGACCGATGTGCCGACGAACCCGAGGAGGCCGACGATCACGATCGCGTCGACGAAGACACCGTCACCGGTTCGGGCGCTCTCGACGGCGAGGACGCTGATCACGATCAGGAGTGCACCGTCGACGGCGATGATGCGGTCGGCGAGCGACGGGCCGACGAGCAGTCGGTACAGGAATCCGGTGGCGGCGATCCCGAGGAGCACGAACGCGGCAGCGATCATGTCGTGACCTCGGCCGCGTGACGCGAGGCCGGGAACGCTGCGGCGGCACGCACGGCCATGGCGAGGACCTCGCCGCGGGCGGCGTCGAGGTCGCGGAGATGGAGGACGTGCACGTACAGGACGGGCTCCGGCGTCCGGGTGGCCTCGAGGGTGAGGGTGCCCGGGGTGAGGCTGACGGCGTTGGCGACGACGGTGACGACGAAGTCGTCGTAGCCGGGCAGCGGCACGGCGATGATGCCGGTGTGGATCGAGTTCTGGGGGGTCACGACCTCGCGTGCGAGGACCACGTTCGCCTCGAGGAGTTTCCAGAGGAAGTAGGTGACGAAGCGGACGAGCGCGACCGGACGGACCCTGTGGCGGGCCCCTGGTCGGGCCGGGATGGTCGAGACCACCGTGGCGATGACGACGCCGGACAGGACGTTGGCGACGGAAGGGTCGCGCCACAGCACGATCCACAGGACCGTGAGCGCGGCGACGGTGAGGGCACGGTTCACGGCGTGAGTACCTCGCTTCGGTAGACGGAGGTGTCGAGCAGGTCTGCCGCGGCCCGCTCGGTCAGGTCGTACAGCGGCCCGGCGGCGAGGGCGATGACCACCGCGATCGCGGCGAGTGCGACGGTCGGGACGACCATCAGCGCCGGCATGTCGCTCTGACGGTTCGCCGCTGGTTCGATCTCTCCGCCGAACGCCCCGGCCCAGATCTTGGTCATCGAGAACAAGGTCAGGACGCTCACGACGAGGCTGACGGCGACGACGATCCACGCGTCGGCCGCGAGTCCAGCGTCGATGAGCGCGAACTTCGCACCGAACCCGGACAGCGGCGGGACCCCGGCGAGGCTGAGCGCGGTGATCAGGAACGTCACGGCGAGCACCGGGGTGGTGCGGAGCAGACCGCCGATCCGGTCCAGGTTCGAGGTACCGGCGCGGCGTTCGACGAGGCCACCGACGAGGAACAGGGTCGTCTTCACGACGATGTGGTGGATGATGTACAGGATTGCCCCCGCCAGCCCGGCGATCGTGAACAGGGCCAGACCGAAGACCATGTAGCCGATCTGGCTGACGATGTGGAACGACAGGATCCGCTTGATGTCGCTCTGCGCGATGGCGCCGAGCACGCCGACCGACATGGTCGACGCAGCGATCAACAACAACAGCCCGATGGGCCGGTCACCGGGATCGACCAACAGGGTCTGGGTGCGGATGATGGCGTAGACCCCGACCTTGGTGAGCAGACCGGCGAACACGGCGGTCACTGCGGTCGGCGCCGTCGGGTAACTGTCCGGGAGCCAGAAGAACAACGGGAAGACCGCGGCCTTGATGCCGAACACCCCCAGAAGGAGCAGTGGGAGCGCCTGACGGAGCCCGTCGGGGAGTTCGGTCATGGCCGTGGACAGTTGGGCGAGGTTGACGGTGCCGGTACTGGCGTAGATGAACCCGATGCTGGTCAGGAACAGTGCCGAGGCGACGAGGCTGATGACGACGTATGTCATGCCGGCGCGTACCTGGGCTCGTGTCCCGCCGAGCGTCAACAGGACGTAGCTGGCGGTGAGCATGACCTCGAACGACACGAACAGGTTGAAGAGGTCGCCGGTGATGAACGCGCCAGCCACCCCCGCGGACAGCACGAGGTAGATGGGGTGGAAGCCCACGTGGTTGTCTTCGACACCGCCTTGGCCGATGGCGTAGACGAGCACGCCGAGGAGCATCAGCGCCGCGAGGACCAACATGATCGCGGCGAATCGGTCGACGACCAGGGTGATGCCGATCGGGGCCGGCCATCCTCCGGCCTGGGCGACGACGGGACCGTCACGGTCGACGATGACGGCGAGCGCCGCGGAACACGCCAGGGTCGTCGTGAGCACGACGATGCCGAGGACGCGTTGCACGACACGCCGTCGACCCAGGACGATCGAGAGTGCGGCTCCGGCGATCGGGAGCAGGAGCGGCGCGGGGACCAGTAGTTCGGTCATCGGACCTCGTCGACCCGTTCGGCCTCGACCGCGGCGAAGTCGGCTTCTTCTTCCGTCGGGCGGGTCCGGGCGGCGACCCGTCGATCCTCGACGTCGTCTTGGACCTCGTCGTCGATGGTGAGCACCCAACTGCGGTAGGCGAGCCCGAGAAGGAACGTGGTCACCCCGAACGTGATGACGATGGCGGTGAGCACGAACGCCTGAGGCAACGGATCGAGATACGGGCCACCATCGGAGGTGATGAAGGCCGGGCGTGCTGGCGGCCCAGCGCCGAGGAGGATGAACAGGTTCGCGCCGTGCGCGAGCAGCGCGAGACCGACAACGATCCGGGTGAGCTCTCGTTGGAGGAGGAGGTAGGTGCCGCATCCGAACAGCACCGATGCGGCAGCAGCGAGAACGACCGTCACGAGACCGTCCCCGTCTCGTGCGTCGTTGCCTCGGTGGGCGAGGCGTCGACGTCGGGAGGGCCTTCCTCACCGAGCGCCTCGAAGGCCATGAACACGGTTCCGAGCACCACGGCGTACACGCCAGTGTCGAAGAGCAGTGCGCTGGTGACCTTCACGCTCCCGAGCAGGGGCGGATGCAGGGTCACGAAGTCCTGTTCGAGAACGGCGCCTCCGAGGATCAAGGGCACGATCGCCGCGGTCACGGCGATCACGAGGCCGCCACCGAGGATCGTCCACGGCCGGACCCTGGTGAACTGACGGACCTGGCCGAGTCCGCCGCCCACGTAGGCGATCGCGATCGCGGCGCCACCGACCAGCCCGCCGATGAAACCACCGCCGGGCTGGTTGTGACCTGCCGCGAGCAGGTACACCGAGAGCAGCATCGCCGAACACGTGATGACCCGGGTACTGACGTCGAGGATCAGGGAACGTCTCATGCCGACGCCTCGCGTTCTGGCTCGCGCCCTGGTGGGCGAACGGGGCGGCGACCGATGCGCGCGAGGGCGACGACCCCCACGGCAGCGACGGCGAGGACGGTGATCTCGCCGAGCGTGTCGAGACCGCGGACGTCGACGAGGATCACGTTGACGACGTTCTTGCCGCCGCCGTCGGGTTCGGCTCGAGCGACGATCTCGTCGGACACCACTCGGTCACCGGTGCCGGCCGTGGTCATCATCGCGAGCGCGAACACCCCGGCCGCGACGAAGGCGGAGACGCCGAGACGGAGCGCAGTCGCTGCCCGGAACTGGTCCGGTCGAAACCGCTCCGGCAGGTGTCGGACCACGAGCATGAACACGACGATCGAGAGGGTCTCGACCGCGAACTGTGTCAACGCCAGATCCGGAGCGCCCTGCACGGCGAAGACCAACGCCATGGTGTAGCCGACGGCTCCCAGCAACAACACGGCGGCGAAGCGGCGGCGCACGATCGCGACCGCGCCGCCCGAGAGCACCAACGCGGCGGCGAGCACCGGGTGGGCCGAGAGATCCGAGAACGAACCCCATCCCGGCCAGTTCCCGGCAGCGACCAACGCCACGACCGGGGTGCCGATCACGACGACCATGATCACGCCGATCGACAGCGGCAACGATCCCGGCTGCACGATGGCCGTCACGCGGCGAGCGAACACATTCACCCGTCGAACCAACTCGCTGAACATCTCGTCGCCCCGCAGCGGTGGCGCCAACCGGGCCTGGAGCCGAGCGACCCACACGCCCGCAGCGACCACGACGCCACCCAGCACGTACGTCACGAGCGACAACCCCAACGCCGCGTTGGCACCGTGCCACAACGCCAGCTTCGGATCCCCCACCGTGGTGTCGAGCGAGTTCGCAGCCGAGTCGACCAACGGACCCAGGACGGGTGCGACCGCAACCCCCGCGGCGACGGACCCGAACGCGAGGAGCGCCGCCGGGGCGACGAAGAACTGTGTCGGTGCCGGCGAGCCACGACGTGACGATGTCGGCCGGGGCGTCACGAACGGGGCGACGAACCGGGCGCTGTACGCGAACGTCAACACCGAGCCCGCCACCAGACCAGTCAGCGTGACCAACGCACCGGGACCGCCGTCGTGCAGGAACGCCTCGTAGGCCGATTCCTTGGCGATGAATCCCGCGAGCGGAGGAAG
>JBFIHN010000074.1:0-11490 GCA_041601775.1 Acidimicrobiales bacterium | reverse complement strand
CGTCGTCCACGGCCAGAAGACCGGACACTTCCTCGATCAACGGGAGAACCGGCGCCTCGTCGGCGAACGCTCGGCATCGTCACGGGTCCTCGACGTGTTCTGCTGCACCGGCGGGTTCAGCGTCCATGCCGCGGCCGGTGGTGCCACCGAGGTGCACAGCGTCGACCTCAGTCAACCGGCGCTCGACACGGCGAAGCGCAACATGGCCGCCAACCACGATCGGCCGGCGGTGGCCGCTGCTCGGCATGCCGTGACGTGTGGCGATGCCTTCGAGGTGCTGGAGTCGATCGCGTCGCGAGGCGACCGCTACGACGTCGTCGTGATCGATCCACCGTCGTTCGCGTCGAGGTCCGACCAGGTCGACCGGGCACTGCGCGCCTATGCCCATCTCACGCGCCTGGGTCTCGCGGTCGTCCGTCCCGGCGGGATGTTGGTCCAGTCGTCGTGCTCGAGCCGGATCGACGAGCAGGCGTTCCACCGCACGATCCGCGAGTCGGCGGGGGCGCAGGGCGTCGTGCTCACCGAGTGGCGGCGCACGACCCATGCCGTCGATCATCCGATCGGGTTCGCCGAGGGCGCCTATCTCAAGACGCTGTTCGCGACGGTGTCGCGCTGAGCCCCGGAGCCACCCGTCAGCGGCCGCTCGCCGAGAGGTGCATCCAGTCCTTCGACGAGCGCCAGCGCCCACCCCAGCCCCATCCCTCGACCTCGAACGCGGCGACGTCGTCGTCGGTGAGGACGCCGGGGAGGTCGGGCCGTTCGGCGTAGGCCGACGCCAGTTCGGGGATGACGACGTCGTCGCGCACGTAGGGGTTGTGGAAGGGGTTGATGTCGACGGCGCGTCCGTAGGCGTGTTCCGACCACGACGTCGACCCGACCGCGGGCCGGCACACGAACGCCGAGGTGTTGTTGCCGTCGCCCGTGGGCGGGAGATCGAGTTCCTCCGACCGCACGATGCGCATCTCCTCGATCGGGAACCGACGGGCGAACAACGCCTCGAACCCGGCCACCACGGCATCGACGGCGTCGCGGTGGACGAGGAGTTCGCCGGTGTGGGTCCGGCCGTCGAAGCCCCAGAACGACAGCGTCACGTAGCGCAGGTCGGTCAGTGCGACCGGACAGGCATCCGTCCACGTCGATCGGCCCTGCACCGCTGCTGTCGGCTGCACCACCACGGCGGAGAACGTGTCCTCACGCGGCGGCGCCAGGAGGTCCGTGGTCGCGAACCGCCGGTCGACCAGCGCGGCGGGCGTCGGCTGGATCTCGCCCAGACCGTCGGGGCGCAGCGGCAGCACCCTGGTGCCGAGCCACGCGGGCCGCGGGTTCGTCGGCAGGGTCGACGTCGTGGCCTCGGTGGTGGCCGCTGCGGTCGAGGGCGTCGTGTCCGACGTCGGCGCGGCCGGCGCCGGCGCGGGCACCGTGGTGGCTGCGGATCCGCAGGCCGTGGCGACCAGCACGGTGACCGCCACGATCAGGCAGCCCCGTCGCACGTCAGACGTCCAGGTCGGCGAGATGGTCCACGATGTTGAAGGCGTGGAGGCTCGGGCCGCGGCCGGTGACCGCGATCCGGGTCACCGATGCCGGTGCCACGTACATGCGCCACGCCACTTCGTCGCCGACGCCCAGTGCCCAGGCCGCGGCGGCCTTGATCGGTGAGACGTGGGTGACGACGACGACGTTCGCATCGCTCGCGGCCGCCACGAGATCGAGGCAGCCCTCGCGGACCCGCTCCCCCAAGGTCTGCATGCTCTCGCCTCCCGGCGGGGCGAACGAGGGGTCGGCACGCCAGCGCGACCACACCTGCGGATCGATGTCGGCCATGGGAACGCCGTCGAAGTCGCCGTAGTCGAGCTCGACGAAGCGGTCGTCGACCTCCACGTCCTGTCCCCACGCAGCGGCGGTCTGGCGTGTCCGGGTCAGCGGCGACGCGACGATGCGGTCCACGGGGCCGACGGCGGCGGCCATCGCTGCCGCCTGCTCGCGGCCGAGGTCGTCGAGGCCGACATCGAGCCGGCCGAGCAGGCGACCCTCGCGGTTCGCGTCGGTGCGTCCGTGGCGGACGACGATCAGCACGAGCCGGCCACCGGTGGTGTCGTGGCCCGGGGCAGCTGTCCCGTGGTCCGGAAGTGCAGCCGGTTGCCTCGGTCGTCGAGGCCGACGCGTCGACACCACCACAGCCCGAGTGCGAGACCGGCCACCTCGAGGAGGACCGAGATCACCCCGCGCTCGACCTCGGGCGCGCCGGCGTCGCTGAGCCCGAAGCCGGTCAGGGGCCACCAGAAGGCGTCGGTGTCGGTCCACGTCGCGGAGAACACCAGATGGGCGAACAACCCGATCGGGATCCCGAGCCAGCGACGGCGCACCAGCCGGCGCCCCTGGGTGGCGAGCATCACGACGCCCAGGACCACGACCGCGGTCACGAGCGAGTGGAGCGGCCCGGGCCGGCCCAACACCACCTCGCCCACGGGGAGCACGGCCCCGACCATCACCAGGCGGTAGTCGAGTGCCGGGCTGTCGAAGACCGCCCAGACCCCGACGGCCGCGGTCACCAGATACCAGACGAACACGTCAGGAACGGACGAGGAATCGTCCGCAGTCCTCACATTCGATCTCTGCGTCCGGGTCGAGGTGTTGGATGCGGTCGTACTCGACCGCGGACAGCTTCATGTGGCACGCACCACACACGCCGCCGTCGAGCCGCGCCACCGCGATGCCGCCCAGGCGGTCGCGGACCGTCTCGTACCGCGCCAGCGCGTCGGGGTCGATGTCGGCGGTCAACGACGCACGCGCGGTGACGGCGACGTCGCGTTCGGCCTCGATGTCGGTCTCGGCGGTGGCGAGGGCCGCCGTCGCCTGCGCGGCCTGCGCGTCGAGCGACGACTGCTCCGCCGCGAGCGAGGCGAGCTGTTCGTCGATCGGTTCGACCTGCTCCATGAGCTCGAGCTCGTCGTCCTCGAGCTTGGAGATCTGCCCCTTCCGCGTCTCGATCTCGTGCTGGAGCGACTGGAGCACGCTCGGGTCCGAGCCGCCGGCGTACAGCTGCTCGTTGTCGTGCGCGATCTTCGCTTCGATGTCGGCGATCTCGACCTCGATGCGTTTCTGCGCCTTCACGAGGTCGGCCTTGGCGGCTTCGGCCTCGTCGACCGTCCGGCGATTCGCCGCCAACTGCTCGTCGAGCGCCGCGAGCTGTTCCCGCTCGGGGAGCTGCCGGTGGCGGTGGTCGAGCTGCTGGATCGTGGTGTCGAGCGCCTGGACGGCGAGCAACTGTTCCCACTGCGTGGTCATGGAATGAACTCTCCGGAGGTCGGCGGGGGCGTACCGCCCGATGTCGTCGGGGGCGGGGTGGAGTCTGCCCCAGTGGCGGGGACGCCCTCGCCTTCCTCCGCAGGCGGCGGGGTGGCGACGGGGACCGTCGTCGGAGGCGCTGGCGGCGGCGTCAGGTCGATGTCGTCGTCCACCGCGAGCAGCTTGCCCGTGGACTGCCGACGGGGCGGGTCCGCGAACGGGATCTGGGCGAGCGCTTCGTGGATCGGGTTCATGAAGGCGCCGAAGATCCGGGCCGGATACGACCCACCCGTCACGCTCCGGCCGCCGACGGAGTTCATCGGGACGTTGCCGTCGATCGCGCCCATCCAGACCGCGGTCGAGAGGTGCTTGCTGAACCCGACGAACCAACCGTTGGAGAAGTCCTGTGCCGTCCCGGTCTTGCCGCCGACGTCGTGGCCCGACACCCGAGCAGCGGTACCGGTGCCTCCGGTCACGTTGTCCTTGAGGATGTCCGCGGCCAGCTTCGCCGTCTCGATCGAGAACGCCCGGTAGCCCTCGTCGACGTGGTCGAACACCGTGTTCCCCCGCCGGTCGACCACGCGCTCCACGAAGTACGGCGGGTTGTAGTAGCCGTCGTTCGCGATCGCGGCGTAGGCGGAGGCCATGCCGATGGGCGTCACGCCCTGGGTGCCCAGGGGTGTCGAGAAGATCGTCGGATCGAGGTCGACGATCTCGTTGGACGAGCTCCGGGTCTTCAGGCCGAGTTCGCCGGCCAGCTCGACGACGTTGTCGATGCCCGCGATCTGGCCGAGCCGCACGTAGCCGCAGTTCGACGAGTTGGTCGTCATCGACGTGATCGTGCCGGTGAACCCACGCGAACGGCCGAAGTTGTTGACCTCGTAGATGTCCTGCACGCCGGGGATGCGGAACCGGCACGGCCCTGACCCCGAGATCCGATCGGACGGGGCATAGCCCTGCTCGAGCAGTTCGAGGAGCACGAAGGTCTTGAAGGCCGAACCGGGCTGGCGATAGCCCTGGGTCGCGAGGTTGAACTTGTAGTCGTCACCGAACCCCGGTCCGCCGACCAGCGCCCGCACCGCGCCGGTCGTCGACTCGACCGATGCCAGGGCGACCGTGCCCAGGGCCTCCTGGCCGGCCAGCGGTGTGCCGGCCTTGTGCGTTCCCGCGATGAACAACGCGGGCTGGCCTTCGAGCGCGAACGGTGCCACCACGTCGTTGCGGGCCTTCTCGGCCAGGAACTGCGCGCCGAGATCGAGGGTCGTGTGGATCTCGAGGCCGCCACGGAACACCGCGTCGAACCGCTCGGACTTGGTCTCGCCGAGACGTTCGTCGGCGAGGAGTGCCTGCTTGACCTCCTCGACGAAGTAGTCGTCCGGCGGCGGGATGTACTCGATCGCCACGGCGGGGAGCGGGCCGGCGTTGGCGAACGCCGCCTCGTCCTCGGTGATCATCCCCTCCTCGACCATGCGACGCAGGGCGATCCGGCGGCGTTCGCCGGCCACCTCGGGGTACAGCAGCGGGTCGTAGTCGATCGGGTCGCGGATCATGCCGGCGAGCAACGCCGCCTGGGCGAGGTCGAGGTCGCTGGCCGGGACCCCGAAGTACGTCTCGGCTGCGGCCTGGACGCCGTAGCTGTGGTTCCCCAGGTAGATGGTGTTGAGGTAGCGCTCGAGGATCTGCCGCTTCGACATCTGCTTCTCGAGACGGACCGCGAGGAACGCTTCCCGGGTCTTGCGGTCGAAGTCCTGGTCCGCGGTCAGCAGGCTCTGCTTGACCAACTGCTGGGTGATCGTCGAGCCGCCCTGCTCGATCTGGCCCGATTCGACGTTGGACAGCAGCGCACGGACGGTCGCCCGGACGTTGACGCCCTTGTGGACGAAGAAGTCGGCGTCCTCGGCCGCGAGCACGGCGTCGATGAGGTGGTCGGGCAGGTCGTCGATCGACACCGGCGCCCGGTTCTCCTCCTCCTGCAACGTGGTGAGCAGCGTCCCGTCGCTGGCGTACACGTAGGACCGGATCGACAGGTCGTCGAGCAGGACATCGGGCGCCACCCCGTGCGACGCCGTCGTCAGCTTGGCGAGTTGGGGTGCGAGCGCGAGCCCCGCCGTCGTCACGATGACGGAGGCGAGCGCGAGAAGCAGCAGGATGCGCGGCAGTGCGCGCGCGAGACGGGACACGATGGCGAAAGCGTACCGGTGGCACCACCCCGCGGCCCGTCACCACGTCGGTCGCCGTCGCCTAGGTTCGACGGCTCGGGCACACCGCTCGCCGACACGAGGAGACAGCCATGGCCCACGACCGCCGATTCCGATTCGGGGTGCAGATCAGCACCGCGACGTCCGCCGACGAATGGACGGGGCTGGCACGTCGCGCCGAGGAGCTCGGCTACTCGAGCGTCTTCATGCCCGACCACTTCGGTGAGCAGTTGGCCCCCGTTCCGGCGTTGATGGCTGCGGCGGATGCGACCACCGATCTCAAGATCGGCACGCTCGTGTTCGCCAACGACTACAAGCACCCGGTCGTCCTGGCCAAGGAGGTGGCCACCCTCGACCTCCTCTCCGGCGGCCGCTTCGAGTTCGGCATCGGCGCCGGCTGGATGAACACCGACTACGAGCAGTCGGGCATCGCCCATGACCGCGCCGGGGTCCGCATCGACCGTCTGGCCGAGGCGCTCACCATCTGCAAGGGGCTCTTCGGGCCCGACCCCGTCACCTTCGCCGGCGACCACTACCAGTTGACCGAGATGGTCGGGATGCCCAAGCCGCTCCAGACCCCGTACCCACCGGTGCTCATCGGTGGCGGCGGGAAGCGGGTGCTGACCCTCGCCGCCCGGGAGGCTGACATCGTCGGGATCAACCCCAAGATCGCGAGCGGCGCGGTCGACACCGAGACGGCACAGAACGGCGCGCCCGAACTCACCGACCAGAAGATCGACTGGGTCCGCGAGGCCGCGGGCGACCGATACGCCGACCTCGAACTCAACATGTTGGTCTTCGCCGTCGTGATCACCGACGACAAGCAGGGCGTGGCCGAGATGATGGCGCCGATGTTCGGCCTCGACCCCAGCCTCGTCGCCGACTATCCGCTCGCCTGGATCGGCACCGAGGACGAGATCGTCGAGACACTGCAGGCGCGTCGCGACCGTTGGGACGTCAGCTATCTCGTGGTGCAGGCCGATGCCATGGAGGCCGCGGCCCCGATCGTCGCCCGGCTCGCCGGCACCTGAGGAGACGGGGTGGCCGACTACGCCTTGGCCGGCGCCGGGTGGATCAGCGCCGTGCACGGGCTCGCGATCGCGGCGCAGCGCGACAGCCGCGTCGTCGCCGTCGCATCGCGGACGCGGCAGTCGGCCGACGCCCGAGCGGCAGAGGTCGGCGGCGTGGTTGTCCCCTACGACCAACTCCCCGCCGGAGCCGACATCGTGATCGTGGCGACACCGCCGCGACGACACGCCGTCGATGCCCTGCGGGCGATGGCCGCCGGCGCGGCGACCGTGGTCGAGAAGCCGCTGTGCGCCACGCTCGACGACGCCGACCGCCTCGTCCGGGTCGTGGAGGCCGGCGGCATGTTGACCTACGCCGAGAACCTGCTCTTCGCCGAGGCACCGACCCGGGCACTGAGCGAGATCGCCACGCTCGGCCGGTTGACCCACCTCTCGGCCCGGGCGATGCAGCCGCGGCCGACGTGGGGGTCGTTCACCGAGCGGTCCTGGGGCGGCGGCGTCCTGTTCGACCTCGGAGTGCATCCGCTGGCGTTGGTCCTGCGGGCGGCGAGGTCGGCGCGGCCGGTCGGGGTCTCTGCGGCCTTCGAGCGCAGCGAGGACATCGACGTCGAGGACCGGGCATCGGTGCAGCTCCGCTTCGACAACGGGCTGGTGGCCCAGATCGAGGTCTCGTGGCGGGAGTCCGACACCGTCTGGGACCTCCAGGCGGCCTCGGAGTCCGGGGTGGTGGTCCTCGAGATGCTGCCCGACCTGGCGCTCGAACGGGGCGGCGAACCCATCGACCTCCCGCAGCCCCCCGCCGACCTCGAGTACCCACCGCAACTCGACCAGTTCGGCTACGTCGAGCAGCTCCGCGACGCCGAGTCCGCCGCTCGCATCGGGCGGTCGTCCTCGATCAGCGACGTCTACCTCGGGCGTGACCTGCTCGAGATCGTGTGCGCCGCATCGCTGTCCGCGGCACGGAGCAGCGTCGAGATCCCCCTCCCGTACACCGGACCCCGGGACAAGACCCCGGTCGAGCTCTGGAACCCGCAGGGCTGACCACTTCGCGGCCTAGCGTGGCGCAGTGACATCGCCGACCACGGACCGAGACGCGCCCGAGGGGCAGACCGTGCTCCGTCGCGGCATCACGTTGCTGGCCGAGATGATCCGCACCAACCCGTGGCCCTTCGCCGGCGCCGTGGCCGGCTCCTTGGTCTTCTCGGCCGCCTCGGTCGCCGGGGCGATCGTGCTCGGTCGGGTCGTCGACAACCTCATCGTGACCCAGGCCGACGCTCCCACGGCACGCGCCGCCATCGTCGCCGGGGCGGCCATCATCGGCATGTCCGTGGCCCGGGCGGCGGGCGTGATCGCCCGGCGGTACTTCGGGGTCATGGCCACCCGACGCATGCAGATGGAATGGTTCGACCGTCTGTCGGACCACTACCTCGACCAACCGCTCCGGTTCTTCCACACCCAACCGACCGGCAAGTTGCTGGCCCACGCCGACAACGACGCCGAACGGTCGTCGTTCGTGATGCAGCCGTTGCCGCTCTCGCTCGGCGCCGTGGTGCTGCTGGTGTTCGCCTCGATCAACCTGGCGGTGCTCGACCCGCTGCTGCTGGCCATCGGGCTCCTGCTCTTCCCGACCCTCATCGTGATGAACCGGCTCTACACGACACGGGTCGAGGGTCCTTCGGCCCGGGCGCAAGCCCACGTCGGCGAGGTCAGCTCGGTCGCCCACGAGAGCTTCGAGGGGGCGCTGGTCGTCAAGCTGCTCGGTCTCGAACGCCAGGAGTCCGCTCGGCTGGCCGCCGCGTCCGACGACCTCCGCCGTGAGCGTCTCGTCATCGGCCGTCTCCGAGCGGCCTTCGAACCCGGCCTCGACACGCTCCCGGTGCTCGGGACGATCGCCCTCCTGGCCGTCGGCGCCTCACGGGTCGACTCCGGTGCCATCACCACCGGCGACCTGGTGCAGGCGATGACCCTCTTCGGCATCCTCGCCTTTCCGATGCGGGTCGTCGGGTTCCTCCTCGAGGAACTCCCCCGCTCGGTCGTGTCCCGGGACCGGATCGTCGACGTCCTCGACACCGACCACGGCCACCACGCGGTGCTCGCCGCCGACGAGTCCGCTCGACGGCGACTCCCCGCCGGGCCGCTGGCCCTCGCGGTCGACCAGGTCTCGTTCTCCTACGGCGACGAGCAGGTGCTGGTCGACATGACGTTCGACGCTGCTCCCGGCGAGGTCGTCGCCGTGGTCGGCTCGACCGGCTCCGGGAAGTCCACGCTGTGCACGCTGCTCGCCGGACTGGCCCGGCCGACGGCTGGCGAGATCCGGTTGGGGGGTGTGCCACTGCGCAACGCCGACCCCACCGATCTCCGCGGTGCGGTCTCGCTCGTGTTCCAGGAGACGTTCCTGTTCGCGGCGTCCGTCCGCGAGAACCTCACCCTGGGCGACGACGTCGACGAGGATGCGCTGCGCTGGGCCATGGACATCGCCCAGACCGACTTCGTCCACGAGCTCGCCCACGGCCTCGACACGGTCGTCGGCGAGCGCGGGGTGACGCTCTCCGGTGGCCAACGGCAGCGGGTCGCGCTCGCCCGCGCCATGATCCGCCACCCGCGGCTCCTGCTGCTCGACGACGCCACCTCGGCGATCGACCCCGTCGTCGAGCAACGGATCCTCGACGGGCTCCGGTCGGAACTCGACACGACCACCATCGTCGTCGCCCATCGGGTGGCCACGATCCGCCTCGCCGACCGGGTGGTCTTCGTCGACGGTGGCCGCGTGGCGGCCGAGGGCGCGCACCGCGCCCTGCTCGAGACCAACGACTCCTACGCCGCACTGGTCCGGGCCTACGAACAGGACGAGGTCTCGTGAGCCAACCCGAGGAACTCGACGGAGCGATCGCCGTCCTCAAGCGCGGGATCGCGGCGACACCCGAGCTCAAGATCGGCATCGTCGCCACCGTCGGCATGGCGATCGGGAGCGGCGGCGGCCGACTGGCGGTGCCGATCCTGATCCAGCAGATCCTCGATCGTGGCGTCATCGGCGACGCCGGGTTCCGACCCGGATTCGTCTACCCGGCGTGCGCCGTCGCGGTGGTGATCGTGATCGGCCTCTTCTGGCTGAGCCGGGCCACCTACCTGCGTCTCATCGCCGCCGCCGAGAACAGCCTCTACGGACTCCGGGTCCGGACCTTCGAGCACATCCACCGGCTCTCGATCGCCGACCACGCCGAGTCGCGCAGCGGCGAGATGGTCGCTCGGGTGACATCGGACGTCGAGACCCTGGCGCAGTTCACGCAGTGGGGTGCCGTGAGCTGGATCGTGAACTCGTCGATCATCGTGGGGACCATCCTCGCCATGACCGTCTACTCCTGGCAGCTGGCCCTGATCGTCGTCGCGGTCTTCGTCCCGCTCATCCCCGTGATGCGGCTGCTCCAGCGCCGCCAACTGGCGGCATACGACCAGGTCCGCACCACCGTCGGCACCAGCCTGGCCGAGGTCTCCGAGGCGGTGACCGGGGCTCCGGTCGTGCGGGCCTACGGGCTCGAACAGCGCACCCGTGCACGCCTTCGCGGCGCCATCCGCAACCAGTACCGGGCCCATCTCAAGGCCGGCATGTACTTCTCGTTGCTGTTCCCGCTGGGCGACATCTTCGGCTCGCTGGCGTTGGCCGTGGTGGCCGGTGTGGGGGCCATCCACGGCGACGCACTGGGCGTCACCCCGGGCGAACTCGTCGCCTTCCTCTTCCTCGTCAACCTCGTGTTGTCGCCGGTGTCCGAGCTCTCCGAGGTCTTCGACCAGACCCAGACGGCCATCGCCGGTTGGCGCAAGATCCTGGGGGTCCTCGCCCTGCCGATCGACGTGACCGATCCCGAGCCCGGACTCGCCGTGCCCGACGGACCCCTCGGCATCTCGGTGCGCGAGGTGGAGTTCTCGTACCGGAGCGGTCCCCCCGTGCTCCGCGGTCTCGACCTCGACATCCCGGCCGGCACCAGCGTCGCCGTGGTCGGCGAGACCGGATCCGGGAAGACGACGTTCGCAAAGCTCCTCTGCCGGCTCGCCGACCCCACCCACGGTGTCGTACGGGTCGGTGGCGTCGACCTCCGCGAGATCGGCGCCACCGTGCGCCACCAGTCGATCCGCATGGTCCCCCAGGACGGCTTCTTGTTCGAAGGCTCGGTGGGATCGAACGTGCGGATGGGCAGCGAGGACGCGACCGACGCCGACGCCCGTGCCGCGTTCGAGCGGCTCGGTCTGCGTGACTGGCTGGACGGACTCCCCGACGGGCTCCAGACCGACGTCGGTGAGCGGGGCGGCAACTTGTCGGTCGGTGAACGGCAGCTGGTCGCGCTGGCCCGGGCGCAGTTGGCAGAGCCGGGCGTCCTGGTCCTCGACGAGGCAACGAGCGCGATCGATCCCGAGACCGAGCAGGCACTGGCCGGCGCGCTCGCCCGCCTCTCGTCGGGGCGGACCGTGGTGAGCATCGCCCACCGCCTGTCCACCGCCGAACTCGCCGACCTGGTCTTGGTCTTCGACCAGGGCCGGCTCGTCGAACAGGGCCCGCACGCCCGCCTGGTCGATGCCGGAGGCGTGTACGCCGGGCTGCACCGGTCGTGGATGGGCGCGACGCGCGACGGCGATCCCGCGTCGCTCTAGGGTCGGCGCCGTGGCGCCTCCCTTGAACGACAGCCCTGCGTGGAACGCGCTGGTCGCGCATCACGACCAACTCGCCGACCGGCACCTGCGCCAACTCTTCGCCGACGACCCAGATCGCGGTACACGGCTCGTGGGATCAGCCGGTGACCTCCACGTCGACGTGGCCAAGCACCGCATCACCGACGAGACGGTGACGTTGCTGCGCAGGCTCGCCGTGGACCGCGACCTCGCCACACACTTCGCGGCGTTGTTCGACGGCACGCACGTCAACACCACCGAGGACCGTCCGGCCCTCCACACCGCGCTCCGCCGTCCTCGTGGCGACTCCCTCGTGG
>JBFIHN010000073.1:0-11544 GCA_041601775.1 Acidimicrobiales bacterium | reverse complement strand
GCCTGCACGGCCGCACCGCTGCGGAAGGCCGCGGTCGGGCGCGGTCGGACCTGCTGCGGGGATGGTGACCGCGCATCGTCGCGTGGCGACGCCCCCGGACGGGGGGCCGACGTCGGACCGACACCTGCGCTCGGCGGACGATGGACTCGGACACGGTTGTCCACGACGGTCTGCGCGCGGGCATCGGGGGCACGGACCTCCGGGGCACGGACCTCGGGGGCACGGACGTCGGGTTCGGGTGGCGCCTGGTCGGTGACCGCGGCCGTCGGGGCCGGGCCGGGCGTCGGCTCGGCGTCGACCGGCGCGTCCGCCGGCTTGTCGACCGGCTTGTCGACCGCGGCAGGTGCAGCCTCGACGGCGGGAGACCCGATCGCCGCGGTCTCCGGAGCGACCGTCGGCTCCTGCGCCGCTGCGGGTGCCTCGGCGGTCGAGGCAGGATTCGTCGCCGGGATCTGCGTCGCCGGGGTCCGGTCCGTCCCGGACGTCTGGGTCGCCGGCTCGTCGGTCGCAGGCTGCTTCGTCGACGGCTGCTCCTTGGCCGCGGCGTTGGTGGTCCCGGCCTTCGTGATCCCGGCCTTCGTGATCGCGGGAGCGGACTTCTGCTTCGCAGCCGTCTTCGCGGTGGACTTCTTCTTCGGGGTGGACTTCTTCTTCGGGGTGGACTTCTTCTGCGCGGCGGCCTTCTTCTTCGCGGTGGACTTCTTCGCGGTTGCCGAGCGCTGCTTGGACCGCTTCTTCGCGGCCGCCGGGCGGGCCTCGAGCGCCTTCTTCGTCGACGCCACAGCCGACCGCACGGCCTTCGTCGACTTGACCGAGTCCGGTCGTCCGTCGCCGCGCGTCGATCGTTCTCCGGCCGCGACGGGTCGCTCGGGTTCCGCCTCGGGCTGGGCGTCGGAGGGCGCCTTGGCGGTGGCGTTGGTGGGGGCCTTGGCGGGCGCCTTGGTCACGGCCGGCTTCTTCGGCGGCAGCTCGGGCGTTGCCGGGGCCACGAAGCCGATCTGCGAGGCGGTTCGGTCGGCGGTCGTGACCCGGCCGTCGGCGACGTCGAAGGTCCACTCCAACGTCCGCTTGCGGCCACGATGGGTGAACGTGAACGAGATCACCCACCGGTTCCGGCCGAGCAGGCGCGACTGCCACGCGTCGGCGAAGGCCTCGTCGGTGAGGGTGATGCCACGATCGGCCATCGCCGATGCGACGGCACGGCCCAGCGGCTCGGCCGACACGCCGGCCCGCGCTCGCTCCATTCGCTGGTCGAGCGCACGGCCGACGATCTGACGCTGTTCGGCGCGGATCGGCGGAGCGAACCGCTCCACCCACTCCTCGGCCACGCCGGCGTCGGCGGCGACATGGGCCACGGACTCTCCCGACCGCAGTCGGGCCTGGACCTCGCGCACGCTGAGCTTGGCGTCGACCCGTGGCGGTGGAGCCGGCGCGACCGCCTCCTCGACCGATTGGGCCTCGACGGATCCGAGGTCGTTCGCCAGGCTCTCGACGGCTGCCAGGAGCTCCTCGTTCACGGGCACCAGAAAGCTCCCGGACTTCGCACCGCGACGGGTACTGAAGATCAGGTGGCGGCGATCTGTGGTGAAACCGACGAGGTGGAGGTCTTGCATGCGGGTGCGCAGCGGATCAGACAATTGCCGCCGCGGGCACGGTATCACCGGCTGGTTCCGTCACCGTCTTCTCACGCGTGGTTCTCACGCGCGGTGCTCACGCGTGGTTCTCACGCGCCGCGTTCGACACGACGGTGGCGGAGGTGGGGCACGAGGTCGGCGTCGGCGAGGAGCCGGAGCGCCCGCGCTTCGCTCACGTCGATGACGACGGCGTCGTCGGCCTCACGCTCGCACAGGAACGTCACGACGCAGTCGTCGCAGGCACCGATGGACGGGCCGATGCAGTCATCGCAGTCGATGACCAGGGGATCGTGGGCTGTGAACATGGTTCCTCCTCCGGCCACGGGCGTGACCACTGCAGGAACCGTACGGAGGGGGTCTGACAAGAACGCCAGGACGGTCGTTCAGACCTCGGCCGGCAACAGCTCGACGCCGACATCGGAGTTGCACCAGTGACACACCACGGACTCCACCGACTCGGACAACGTCTCGGTGTCCTCGATCTCGAGTTCGCCTCCCACCGTGTAGTGGTGGAACGCCTTCACGGTCCGGGTGGCCGTGACGTCGAACCTCGTGAGGTTGCCGCAGGCCGTGCAGCGATACCTGTTCATGGGCCGATCGTACTCGGAGCCTCCAGGACCACCGGCCAGTCAGGGCGTGCGCGGCCGGTCAGGGGGTGTTCGGCGTCTCGGCCAGGGCTTCGACCAGCCGTCGGATCAGCTGCTCCCACGGACGGGTCGCCGGCTGGTCCATGTCGATCGCCCCGAAGAACAAGAACCCGAAGCCGACTGCGTGGCAGAACCGGACGATGGCGTCGGTGTCGAGCGACTCGTGGACCAGGCCTGCCGCCTTCGCCTCCTCGACCAGCGCAGCGAAGGTCTCGGCCCGCTGCGCCACGAGTCCGCGCATCAGCTCCGCCACCTCGGGATCGCGCCGCGCGGCGACGAAGGCCTCGAGGAGGAGCGCCTGGCCGTCGTCGAAGGGATCGGTCACCAGATGCGATCCGACGGTGGTCAACACGTCGGTGACCTTGCCCTCGAAACGATGCTCCGCGAAGAGTTGGTCGAGCTCGTCGTGGGAGTGGACCTCGAGCGCCGCCAGGAGGAGTTCGGCCTTGCCGCGGAACCGGCCGTAGATCGCACCGGTGGTGAACCCGGCCCGACGGGCGATCTCCTGCACCCCGGCACCGTCGTACCCCTTCTCGGCGAAGACCGCGGCCGCGGCCTCGATGAGCCGATCGCGCGTGGGGTCGTCGGTGGCCGGCGACGCGGACACGGGATCACTCATGCCCAGGAGAATAACGTCCGTTATCCACCGGGGGCAACGATCCCGCGCCCGGGGGGCCCTTCGGATGGCCGTTCACGCGGAGCAGGCGACGAGGTGCTCGAGGGTGGCGGCCGCCCGTCCGGCATCGATGGCCTCGCCGGCGACGCGGACACCGTCGGCCAGCGAGTCGACCACCCCGGCCACGTAGAGACCGGCACCGGCGTTGAGCGTGACGATGTCCCGAGCCGGGCCCGCCTCGCCGGCGAACACCGCTCGGGCGATGGCGGCATTGTCCTCCGGCGTCCCGCCCGGCATGTCGTCCTCGGCCACGACCGTCAGGCCGAAGTCCGTGGGATCGACCTGGTAGGTACCGACCACCTCGCCGTCGCGGACCTCACGCACCGCCGTGGGCCCGCACAGCGACAGCTCGTCGAGCTGGTCGGCGCCGTGGACGACGAGGGCATGGTCGGCACCGCGGGTCGCCAGCACACCGGCGACGAGGTCGAGCAGGCGCGGATCGCCGACGCCCAACACCTGTCGTCGGACCCGGCCGGGGTGCGACAGCGGGCCGAGCACGTTGAACACGGTCGGGATCCCGAGCTCTGCCCGTACCGGGCCGGCGTGGCGCATCGCGGGATGGAAGGCCCGGGCGAAACAGAAGCCGACACCCACCTCACGGACGATCTCCTCGACACGCGCTGATGACAGGTCGTAGTTCACCCCGAGTGCGGCCAACAGGTCGAACGAACCCGAGGTCGACGACGCCTTCACGTTGCCGTGCTTGCAGACGGTGGCTCCCGCCGAGGCCGCCACGATGCTCGCCATGGTCGACACGTTCAGCGCACGGGTACGCCGGCGTGGTGAGCCACCGGTGCCGACGATGTCGATCGTCCCGGGCGGCAGGTCGAGTTCGGCAGCGGCGCCGAGCATGGCCCCGACGAGGCCGTCGAGTTCGTCGACGGTCTCCCCCTTCTGTCGCAGGGCCACGATGAAGCCAGCGGTCTGCGCGGGGGTGGCGTCCCCGGCGAGAATCGCCGTCATCGCTGCGCCGGCCTCGTCCGACGTCAGGTCGGTGCCGTCGACGAGGCGACCCAGCAGCGTCCGCCATCCCCCGACCTCGGTGAGCGATCGCATCCTCAGGACGCAGCCCGGCGTCGGCGGCGGATGATCCGTCGTCGCTCACGCTCGGTACATCCACCCCACACGCCTTCGCGTTCCCGCTCGCCCAGTGCGTGCTCGAGGCACGACTCCCGGACGGCACACGCATCGCAGACCGCCTTGGCCGACGCGGCCTCCTCGTCGGTGGGCGGGAAGAAGATCACGGGATCGAGACCGCGACACGCGGCTCCAGTGCTCCAGGAGGTGGTCATCGCAGGGCTCCGTCGGGGGGTCAGCTCACAGCGCCGACGGCTGGGGGCGCCGCCCGCGGTGGGGCGACTCTGGCACCCGCTCATCCGTGATGCAAGAGGCCGTTTCGACGGCCTCCCCACGCTGGGTCAGAGGTCGCGCTCTTCGGCGAGCAGCAGTCGGGCCACGGCGTCCGCCGGGTACCGACGATGTCCACCAGGGGTGCGGATGCTCGGGATCCGACCGCGGGTCGCCCAGTCGGTCACCGCCCGCTCGGACACCTCGAAGAGCAGAGCCACCTCGCGCGTGCGCAGGAGGCGACCACTGAGCGCCCCGTTCTCGACGCCGCGGATCAGTTCCTCGACCAGGCGCTTCCGCTCCGTCTCACTCTTCGTAGTTGTCATGCTCCCGAGAGTACAGAGAAACCGGAACTACGGCAAGTGTTTGTATGTTCACGGAACGTAGGGATGAGTCGGAAGACCCAGCAGTTCCTGCACGAAACCCGGCGATCGCCGCAGAACCAGCGGCCACGCGCGTGGATCTGCGCCGGCTCACGGACGGAGGTCCGCCAGCAGCTCCTCCACCGTCTCGTCACCGAGCGCGGTCTCGTGGGCATAGTTCTCGTGATCGATGCCGAGCGTCACCGGTCCGGCGGCGACCGCCTCCACCTGTTCGGGCGTGAGGTGGAAGTGCAGGTAGTGGACCGACGCGGTGATCTCGTCCCGGGTCAGGTTGGCGGCGTGGGCGTCTTCGGGCGTGGCCGCGATGACCAGGGCGTCGTCGCCGTCACCGACGCGCAGGACCAAGGACCGCTCGATGCCCACGAGCTTGGGCAGCCACGTGCGGAGATCGGCCTCCGACGTGAGCTCGATGAAGAGCGTCATCGCCAGCTGACCCGGTTCGGGGACGAGCGGGTTGTAGGTGCGCAGTTCGGTCTCGATGGCCTCGTCGGTGAGCAGCCGCTCGACCCGGGCCATCTCCTGGATCTGGAACCGGATCGTGTCGCGGTTCTCGAACACCACGGTCACGAAGGGCCCGATGCCGACGCGCCGGCGCGCCTTGAGCTCGATGACCTGGGCACGGAAGTCCAGGCGCTCACGCTCGTAGGCACGGAGGTCGGCGATGTCGTCGAGGGTCAGCTTTCGGCTCATGGGATGCTCCAACGGAGGGGACGGACGGGCAATTCGGTGACGAGCAGGCGCGGAAGGGGCCGGGCGGACCCGAAGGTCGAGCGCCCGGCCCCCACAGCACTTCGAGACGAGCTACGAGACGGACTCGAGGCCCTGCTGGAAGCGGCCGGCGTGGCTCTTCTCGGCGCGGGCGAGGGTCTCGAGCCATTCGGCGATCTCGACGAAGCCCTCGTCGCGAGCGGTCTTCGAGAAACCCGGGTACATCTCGGTGTACTCGTAGGTCTCGCCGGCGATCGCGGACTTCAGGTTGGCGTCGGTCGGACCGACCGGCTCACCGGTGGCGGGATCGCCGACCTCGGCGAGGAAGTCGAAGTGACCGAACGCGTGCCCGGTCTCGCCCTCGGCGACCGAACGGAACAGCGCGGCGACGTCGGGGTAGCCCTCGACATCGGCCTTCTGCGCGAAGTACAGGTAACGGCGGTTGGCCTGGCTCTCGCCGGCGAACGCCTCCTTGAGGTTGGCTTCGGTCTGGGAGCCCTTGAGCTCGGCCATGGGGTGTTGCTCCTTGGATGATGGTTACTGGTTGGAAACAGGGTTGGTCTGGCAGCGGCCGCAGGTGCCGCGGAAGACGATCTCGGTCGAGCCGACGGCGAAGTCGAACTCGTTGTCGTCGGGCAGCGTCACGTCCGGGAAGCGCGCATCGACGTCCTGGACGGAGCCGCACCGTTGGCAGACCAGATGGTGGTGATCCTCGACGTTGGGGTCGAAACGAGCCGACCCGGTGCCGAGTTCGAGTTGGTGGAGTTCGCCCATCTCGGCGAGTTCGTGCAACGTGGCGTACACCGTCCGCAGACTCACCGAGGGCATGACGGAGACGATCCGCGCATGGACCGCCTCGGCCGTCGGATGCGTCGGGTTGTCGTGCAGGACCCGGAAGATCCCCTCGCGCTGAGGGGTCACCTTGCGTCCCGAAGCCCGGAACGCGGCGACGAGTTGGTCGGGGCTGCGCATCGCCGTCGACCCTAGGCCGCGGCGCACTCATTGACAACGATTGTCGATCACCTTTCGATGACGTAGACCGACAGTGCCGCCGGGCGCTTGCCCACGACGAAGGACCCCGGTCCGTCGAAGGTCTCGCCGTCGGCGGCCAGCCGCGAGGCCCCGTCGGCGACACAGTCCACCGTGACCCGGTCGGCCAGGCGGCGATCGTACACCCGACTCCGCGCCAGCGCCCCCAGGAGCAGGGCTGCGATCAGACGTGCCCGCGAGTAGGGCGCGCTGGCGTCGACGAGGCGCACGTCGATCTGGCCGTCGACGAGGTCCGGGCGCGTCGAGGGAGCGAATCCGGCCGGCTCGTAGGCGCCGTTGCCGAAGAAGACCATCCAGACCGTGCGGCGCTCGCCGTCGAGCGTGATCTCGAATCGTCGGCCACGGCGCAGCACGCGGACCAGCGCCACCACCATCGCCGGCCACTTGCCGATCTGCGTCTCGAGGCGCTCGCGCTCGTCGACCAGTTCGGAGTAGCTGCCGATGCTCGCGTTGTTGACGAAGGCTCGCTCGCCGATGACGCCGATGTCGATGGCCACGACCTGGCCGTCACGCACCGCGGCGATCGAGTCGGCCACGACATCGAGGCCGAGGTCACGGGCGAAGTGGTTGAGCGTCCCACCGGGAAACACCACGAGCGGGACGCCGGCATCGAGCGCTGCCCGTGCCGCCAGGTTCACGGTGCCGTCGCCACCCACGACGCCCAGCGCCACACCGTCGGACGCGGCGTCGGCGAACATCTCGACCAGGTCGTCGTCGGCCTCGGGGTCGAAGCGACGGATCGATGCCCCCGGGAGGCCGTCGGTGATCTCGGCGAGCGCGTCCGTCGCGCCGCCCGAACCCGAAGTGTCGTTGACGACGATGACCAGACCCGTCCCGTCGGGCAGCGGATCGATGTGGCGCCGGTCGGCGACCGCGATGCCGCGAGCGGGCTCGTCCACGATCCGCGGGAACACCGCGACGCTCGCGAGCGCACCGACCGCCCCCAGGACCGCCGCGTGCCGGTCGATCGACGAGGTCCGCTCGGCCCGGGCCGAGGCCGCCAGAACACCGCTGGCCGCGAGCCCCGCCGGGAGCGACTCGATGATCGTCGACGAGAGGCCGGCACCGACCACCACTGATGGCCAGGCGTGGGAGCGTCCACGGACTCGCAGGACCACCAGCGCGGGCAGGGCACCGACCCCGGTCCGCAGGAGCACGCGTCGGATCGTCCGGCGGTGTCTCGGCGCGAGGATCGAGGTCACGGGTATGGGCGGACGATACACAGCCGGCATCCACACAACCGGCCACCGACGCAGCCGGCCACCACAGGTTCAGTCAGTCGAGGAGCGCTCCGCGATCGAGCCATGCTCGCTCCACCGCGTCGAGCCGGCCGCCGACGTCGTCGCGCAGGCGGGCGGCCGTCTCGGTCACCAGCAGGTGCAGCAACGCCACGACGCCCGTCGCGCTCTCGAAGGGACCCGGGCTGCCGACACCGACCACGAAACGGTGGGCGGCGGCGGCGAAGAGCGGCGAGGTCGGGCCGTCGGACACCGCGAGCAGCTCGACACCGTTGGCGACCGCCTGCTCGGCCGCCTCGATCACCCACCGTTCGTAGCGCCGGACGTCGAGTGCGATGACGACGTCGTCGGCACCGAGCATGGCGATCTGACGGGCCACCCTCGGCACCGGTCCGTCGAGGACACGGACGTCGTCGCGCAGCTGGGACAGGTGGCCAGCGAAGAGCGCGCCCACCCCGACCCACGAGTCGGCGGCGAGCACCGCGACCGACCGGCCGACATCGGCGAGGAGGTCCACCGCGGCCGTGACCGCTCCGGGATCGACGTCGAGGCTGACCGCGAGGTTGGCGGCGTCGGCGGCGGCGACCTCGCCGCGGAGGTCGGCGCCCGGACGCTGGCGGATGCGACTCGCAGCCGGGGGGAGGCGGGCGACCAACTCCCGCCGTACCTCGTCCTGCAGGCCGGGGAATCCGTCGTGGCCCAGGCGCGCCGCGAGCCGCAGCACGGTCTGCGGCGAGGTCCCTGCCTCCTCGGCGACCGCGGCGACGGTCCCGAAGGCCACGACGCTCGGGGCTTCGTCGACGAGTCGAGCGACCGAGGCCTGCGCGGGCGACAACACCGCCGCCACCGCGGCGATGCGGTCGCGCAGTGGCATCGAGTCGTCTCCCACCTCGGGCATGTCGTGACCCTAGTGCGGAACAGGTGTTCCAGGCTGCACGTCCATCCGGAACACCTGTACCATCAGCGGCAACGCCCGGAACGCACGTCACGAGGAGGATCCATGGCCATCGCCGACCACCCCGCCACCGCCGAGCCCGGACTGGCCGGTGCCCCCGTGCCCGAGCTGCGGACCGCGCTCCCCGGACCGCTCGCCGCCGCCGCCATCGAGCGCGACCGGCGTCTGGTCAGCCCGTCGATGGGGCGAGTGCACGACCTCGCTCCCGCCCGTGCCGCCGGGTGTGTCGTCGAGGACCTCGACGGGAACCGGTTCCTGGACCTCAACGCCGGCATCGCCGTCACGGCCACGGGCCACTGCCACCCCGACGTCGTCGCAGCGATCGAGGCCCAGTGTCGCGACTACCTCCACTACTGCTCGTCCGACTGGTACCTGCCGATCTACGCCGACGTCTGCGAACGGCTCATCGTCGACGCGCCGGTCCGCGGTGACGGCCTGCGGGTGTTCCTCGGCAACTCCGGTACCGAGGCGGTCGAGGCGGCGCTCAAGCTGTCCCGGTTCCACACGGGTCGACAGAACGTCATCGCGTTCCTGGGCGCGTTCCACGGTCGAACCGCCGGCAGCCTCTCGTTGACCGCGTCGAAGGCGCACTACCGCAGTGGGTTCGGAACCCACGTCGCCGGTGTGCACCACGCTCCCTACGGCGACTTCGACTTCATCGACGAGACCATCTTCCGGCATCTGACCGACCCGGCCGACGTGGCTGCCGTCGTCGTCGAACCGATCCAGGGCGAGGGCGGCTATCTCGTGCCGCCGGACGGGTGGCTCGCGTACCTGCGACGCCTCTGCGACGAGCACGGCATCGTGCTCGTGGTCGACGAGGTCCAGTCCGGTGTCGGCCGGACCGGGAAGATGTGGGCGCTCGACCACGAACCGGGCGTCGAGGCCGACATCCTCCTCGCTGGCAAGGGTCTGGCATCCGGGATGCCGCTGTCCGCGCTGATCGCCCGCGACGAACTGCACACCTGGACCGCGGGGAAGCACGGCTCGACGTTCGGTGGGAACCCGGTGGCGTGCGCGGCGGCGCGCGTCACCATCGACCTCGTCCGCGACGGTCTCGCCGACCACGCCGCGGCAATGGGCGCACGGTTCATGGCCGGCCTGGCGCCGATGCTCGACCGCCATCGCTCGCTGGTCGACGTGCGGGGACGGGGCCTGATGATCGGTCTCGAGTTCACCGACGGCGCCACGGCCAAGGCCGTCGAACAGGCGGCATTCCACCTCGGCCTGTTGACGCTCACCTGTGGACCGGCCGCCATGCGCCTCGCTCCCCCACTGGTGATCGGCCACGACCAGGTCGACACCGCCCTCACCCTCCTCGACACCGCCATCACCACCACCCCCACCCCCACTGTTCTGGGTGCAGAATCCGTATCCCCAGTGGCAGATCGCGCACCCAGAACGGGCTCGGGGGGTGAGGGCGGCGAGTGATGCGGGACGATGAGGACGTGACGAACGTGTACGAATCCCGGAACCCGGCCGATCGCTCCGACCTGGTCGCCAAGGTCTCGTTGGGGTCGGCGGACGACCTCGTCGACGCGGCGACCAGGGCGACCGCCGTCCAGCGCAGCTGGGCTGCAGTCCCGGCGCCGGTACGCGGGCAGGCCATCGCCGCACTGGGCCGGTTGCTCGAGGCCAACAAGGGCGCCCTGGCCGCGCTCGTCACCCGCGAGGTCGGCAAGGTCCACGCCGAATCGCTCGGCGAGGTGCAGGAGGCCATCGACACCTGCAACTTCTTCCTGGGCGAGGGCCGACGGCTCTACGGACAGACCGTGCCGTCGGAGATGCCGGACAAGCAGCTGTTCACCTTCCGTAACCCGGTCGGTACGGCGATGATCATCACCGCCGGGAACTTCCCGGTGGCGGTGCCCTCCTGGTACCTCGTCCCCGCGCTGCTCTGCGGCAACGCCGTGGTGTGGAAGCCGGCCGAGTACTCCGCCGCGATCGCCGAGGCCTTCGTCGAGCTGATCGCTCACGCCGGCTTCCCGGACGATCTCGTCCGCCTGGTCCACGCCGACGGTGCGACCACCTACGAGGGGCTCGACCGCGCGCTCACGGCCGGCGTCGTCCACAAGGTCGGCTTCACCGGATCGACCGAGGTCGGCCGCGAGATCGGCGCACTGTGCGGTCGCCATCTCCAGACCCCGTGCCTCGAACTCGGCGGCAAGAACCCGATGATCGTCACCGCCGACGCCGACCTCGACCTGGCCGTCGAAGGTGCGCTCTTCTCCGGATTCGGCACCGCCGGGCAACGCTGCACCTCGCTCGGCACCGTGTTCGCCCACGACGACGTGCACGACGAGTTCCTGCGCCGTTTCACCGCGGCGGTCGAGGCCGCGGCCGTGGGCGACCCGATGGCCGACGTCCTCTACGGACCCATGATCAACGAACGGTTCCACGAGCGATTCCTCGG
Organism: Acidimicrobiales bacterium; assembly: GCA_041601775.1. Taxonomy (GTDB): domain Bacteria; phylum Actinomycetota; class Acidimicrobiia; order Acidimicrobiales; family Salinilacustritrichaceae; genus Salinilacustrithrix. The sequence continues at coordinate 493 of JBFIHN010000073.1, read as the reverse complement.
CTGGCTCGACCTGGTCGAGGACCACCACGCGGTCTCCGGATCGACGGCCACCGGCACCATCGACGCCGACCGTCCACGCGCCGGCTTCGTGGGCGACCCGGCCTCCGGCCTGTACTGCCATCCCACCATCGTCGACGGGGTCCGCCCCGGCGACGCGCTCTATGACACCGAGACCTTCGGGCCCCTCGTCGGCGTCGGCCGCTTCGGTGACCTCGACGAAGCCATCGAGGCTGCGAACGGTCACGGCTACGGCCTGTCGGCGGCGATCTACACCACCGACCCGTTGACCGCGTTCCGCTTCCGTGAGCGGGTGTCGGCCGGCATGGTCTCGATCAACAACTCGACCTCGGGCGCCGAGGCCCACCTGCCCTTCGGGGGCAACGGCAAGTCCGGGAACGGCTCTCGCCAGTCGGGGATCTGGGTGCTCGACCAGTTCACCCGGTGGCAGTCGATGAACTGGGACTACTCGGGTCGGTTGCAGAAGGCCCAGATG
>JBFIHN010000072.1:0-11620 GCA_041601775.1 Acidimicrobiales bacterium | reverse complement strand
GTCACGATCAGGCGGCGATCGCCGACGATGGCGAGCAGACGATCGAGCTGTCCGTCGGGGACGGCACCGTTGTTCCCGATGTGGACGAGGACGGTCGGCTGCAGCAGTCCTCCTGCCGCCAGCATCTCGGCCACGTCGACGCTCCTCACGAAGTCGCGGCTGATCTCGGCGTTGACGGTGCTGACCGGGAGCCGCCGCAGGAGTTCGTCGCGGGCACCGAGGGTGACGGACTCACCGATGACGGTCGCCGGGCCGCCCAGCGGTGTGCCGTCACCGAGCGCAGTCGGGACCGGCACCGTCGTGGGCGACGTCGTGGTGGTCACGTCGGCGGGTGGTGCCGGTGCAGGCGGTCCGATCAGCACGGATCCCGTGGTCCGGGGCAGGGCGTTCTCGGCGGCGAGGAGCTCATCCGCGTCGGCACCCTGCGCCTCCACTGCGTCGCGGAAGTGTGCCTCGAGACCGTCACCCGGGGTGCCGGTCTGCGCCGCGACCAGCCCGACGAAGACGACGGTGGCGCCGAACGCCCCGCCCATCGAGAAGCCCAGACGACCCGACGCCACCAGCCGGGCCACGACACGGCGCGCCGCGGCCCGAGCACGGCCGTCGCGGAAGGGCTGCTCGATCCGCCGGAAGGAGACCTCGGCCAGCGCGAGCGCCACGGCGACGCGGACGACGTCGGCGACGAACCCGTCGACGGGCAGCTCCTCGCCAGGGCGGAGGAAGACGAAGACCGGCCAGTGCCACAGGTAGATCGAGTACGACCGGCGACCGATCGCCGCCAGCGGGGCCGTGCCCAGCGTCCGGGCGACGATCGAACCCGCGGTGGCGGCGCTCATGATGGCCACGACCGTGAGGGCGTCGACCCAGGCGAACCCCCACGGGAACGTGAACGAGTCGAACTCGCTGCGGAACTCGAACTGCCACACCAACGCGACCATCGCCGCCGCCGCTGCCACGTCGAGCACCGCTGTCGGGAGCCGGATCGACCGGTCGGCCAACGAGGGACCCGGCCGCCAGACGATGGCCAGCGCCGCTCCGGCGAGGAGCCCGAAGGCTCGGGTGTCGGTGCCGTAGTAGGCACGGTCGAGGTCGGTGACGTCGGCCAGCGACTGCATCAGGAGCAGCGACACGGCGGCGGCGAACAGGACCGCGACGAGCAGGGTCCGGCGCCCACCGAAGCGGTGCAGGACGACGGCGACGACGATCGGCCAGAACAGGTAGAACTGCTCCTCGATCGCGAGCGACCACAGGTGCCGGAGGGGCGACGGCCGGCCGAAGCCGTCGAAGTACGACTGGTCGCTGATGATCGCCCACCAGTTCTGCACGTAGACGACGCTGGCCAGCGCGTCGCCGCGGAACCCGGCCACGTCGTCCCGAGCGAACACCAGCCCGTAGAGGCAGACCGCGACGACCAACGCCAGCGCTGCGGGGAGGAGCCGACGAGCGCGTCGGACCCAGAAGCGCCCGAGGTCCACGTGACCGCGCTGCGTCCGTTCGGCCAGCAGCAGGCTCGTGATGAGGTAGCCCGACACCACGAAGAACACCTCGACGCCGAGGTAGCCGCCGATCGCATGGCCGTTGTCGAGGTGGTACGCCACGACCGCCACCACCGACACCGCGCGGAGCCCGTCGAGGCCAGCGAGGTACGGCAGCGTGGAGTCGTCGTCAGCGGTCGGGGCGGTGCGCATCGGTGTCTTCGGGTCGGTCCCCGTCGTCGTCGACGGCGGGCATCGCTCATTGTGCCGGTGGCGCCCGCGCGATCGGTGATCGATCCGCTCCGGCACGGCCGGACCGTTCCCGACGACGAACCGGCGACCGACCGTGGGGTCACCCGCCCCTGCTCGGTACGTACCGACCGTGGGGTCACCCGCCCCGGTTCGGAACGTACCGATCGGCACGTACCGCGTCGTTTTCGACGTGGAGCGTGCCGATCGGCACGTTCCACACGGTCGGGCGGGCACGCTCCACACGGTCGGGCGGCACGTTCCGCACGGTCCGGTCTTCCCCGGTGCGCGCCCGGCGGTGGCATCCTGCACGGTGTGAGCACGCAGCCAGCGAAGGCACCCCGACGCCGTGGCCGGCCACCGCGGTCGGCCGAGGAACGGGCGGCGCAACGGCGACGCCTCGTCGATGCCGCGATGCAGGGCGTCCGCGACCGCGGACCCGACATCTCGATCGACGACCTCGCGGCCGCGGCCGGCGTCAGCAAGCCGGTCCTCTACGACGAGTTCGGGGGCAAGCTCGGCATCGCCGACGCCATCGCGCTGGTCCTGGCCGAGGACCTCGAGTTCGTCGTCCTCGACGAACTCCGAGCCAACGAGGGTTTCGACGTCGACGTCGCCATCCAGTCGGCCATCGACAGCCTGATCGACATCATCGTCCGCGAGCCCGAGCTCTATGCCTTCCTGGTGCGGTCGATCCGCGTCAGTGATCGAGGCTTCCTCGACAACGCGCTGGTACGGGTCGTGCGCGACCGAGCCACGATGGTCATCGGCCTGGTCTCGCCCGATGCCCCCGCAGCGCACGTCGCTGTCCTGACCGACGGACTCTTCGGGTTCGTGTTCGCGGCAGTCGAGTCGTGGCAGGAGACCCACGAGCCCGATCGCGACGAACTCGTACGCACGTTGACCACGATCATCCGCCGCGGCGTGCAGGCCGTGGCCGACGAACTCAGCGGTTGACCCGACCGTGAGCGCGTCGTTCCACGTCGTGGCTCCCGACACCCACGAGGCGGTGTGGGCCATGCGCCAGTACTTCGACGAGATCGACGCTCGCTTCGCCGAGGGCTTCGATCCCGGCGACGCGCTGGAGACCGGACTCGATGCCATGGGCCCACCCGGCGGCGCATTCGTGGTGGTACGCGACGGCGACGCCGTGGTCGGGTGCGGTGGCGTGCAGATGATCGGCTCGGGCATCGGCGAGGTGAAGCGCATGTGGGTCGCGCCCTCCACGCGGGGGCAGGGGCTCGGTCGACGGCTGCTCGCGCGCCTCGAGACCGAGGCGGTGCGGCTCGGCCATCACACCGTCCGCCTCGACACCAACAGCCAGCTCCCCGAAGCGGTGGCGATGTACCGCGCTGCCGGCTACGTCGAGATCGAGCGCTACAACGACAACCCGTATCCCGACCACTTCTTCGAGAAGGTCGTCGCCACCCGACCCCGATGACGGGTCGTAGGGTCCCGCACATGGATCTGCACGACAGGACGGTCATCATCACCGGCGCCGGATCGGGCATCGGATGGGTCGCCTGCGAGGTGTTCGCCGCCGCCGGAGCGACCGTGGTCGCCGCCGACATCCACCAGGAACCGGCCCAGGCCGCAGCCGACCGGGTGGACGGCATCGCGGTCGCCGGCGACGTGTCGGACCCGGTGGTCTGGGACGAGCTCGTCGCCGCCGCCGGTGATCGCCTGGCCGCCGTGTACCTGAACGCCGGGCTCTACGGCCACAACGGACCGATCGACGAACTCCCCCTCGACGTCTACCAGCGCACGATCGACGCCAACATCGGTGGCGTGGTCCTGGGGACCCGGGCTTGCGTTCCCGCACTGCGCGCCAACGGGGGCGGCGCCATCGTCGTCACCGCATCGGTCGCCGGCATCGTGGCCTTCGACGGGAACCCGCTCTACACGCTGACCAAACAGGCGGTCGCCGGCTTCGTCCGCGCCATCGCTCCCAGCCTCCAGAGCGACGGGATCTCGATCGACGCCGTGTGTCCCGGGATCGTCGACACGCCGATGACGACCGAGGCCCTCGGCGGAGCGTCGGCCGACGAGCTCGGCATCGGGCTCATCGACCCCGGCGACATCGCCCGCACCGCCCTCGAGTTGGCCACGACCGATGGCACCGGCCGCTGCCGCGCGATCCGCGGCACCGGCGGACCGCCGGTCGACTGGGAGTTCCCGACGTGGGTGGACCTCGCCAAGGCGTGAGCGTCCGGCCCTAGATTCTCGACCATGACCGTCGCCGACGTCGCCACCGACCTCCGAGCCGAGCAGGCCGCACTCGACGACGTGGTCACCGCCTTGTCGGCGCAGCAGTGGGCGATGGCCACGCCCAGCCCCGGGTGGACGGTGTTCGACCAGATCGCGCATCTCACGTACTTCGACGACACCGCGGCCACGGCCATCGAGGACCCGGCGCGTTTCCAGACCGACACCGCCGCGCTCCTCGAGCAGCTGGCCGGCGGCGGCGACGACATGGACCAGGCCACCCTGACGTGGAGCCACGACCTGTCGCCGTCGGCGTTGCTGGCACGGTGGCGGGCCAACCGGAAGCGGCTCGCCGCAGCAGCCGAGGGCCTGACCGACGACACCCGGGTCCCCTGGTACGGCCCGCCGATGGGCGGCGAGGCGTTCCTCGCCGCCCGGCTCATGGAGACCTGGGCTCACGGTCAGGACATCGTCGACGCGGTCGACGCCGACCGCGCCGCCACCGACCGGCTGCGACACATCGCCCACATGGGCGTCATCACGCGGTCCTGGTCGTACCGCAACCGCGGCCTCGACGCACCCGGCGGGAAGATCCTGGTCGAGCTCACCGCGCCCTCCGGCACCACGTGGACGTGGAACGACGGCGCCACCGACGGCGTGGTGCGAGGCCCGGCCGAGGACTTCTGCCTCGTGGTCACGCAGCGACGCCACGTCGACGACACCGCGCTCGAGACCGACGGCGCACTGGCCCGTGGATGGATGGAGATCGCCCAGGCCTTCGCCGGGGGCGCCACCGACGGGCCGTCCCCGCAGGGTTGACCGCTACCTCTCGCGCAGGTCGCGCCGGAGCACCTTGCCGGTGGCGTTGCGGGGCAGTTCGTCGATGAAGGTGACCGAGCGCGGGACCTTGAAGTTGGCGAGGTTCGCCTTCACGTGCGCCTTGACGTCGTCGGCCGTCACCGTCGCGCCGGCGTCGAGGACGACGAAGGCCGCCAGTCGCTTGCCGAACTCGTCGTCGTCGACGCCGATGACGGCCACGTCGCTGATGCCGTCGAGGTCGGCCAACAGGTCCTCGACCTCACGCGGGTACAGGTTCTCGCCGCCGGAGACGATCATGTCGTCGTCACGGCCGCCGACGTAGAGACGCCCCGCCTCGTCCCAGTGCCCGACGTCGCCGCTCGACAACAACCCGTCGATCGAGGGCTTGGTCTGTCCGCCGGTGTAGCCGTCGAAGCGCAATGCGCTGCCCACGAAGATCCGACCGTCGACCTCGGGTGTGGTGACCTCGTGGTCCCCGTCGTCGTAGAGGCGCACCACCACCCCGGCGAGGGGCTTGCCGGCCGTGCCCGGGGCCGCCCGCATGTCGGCCGGCGTGGCGATCGTGGCCGCGGCGACCTCGGTCGAGCCGTACATGTTGTAGAGGTTGTCGCCGAAGCGGTCCATCCACCGGATCGCCAGCGATCCGGGCAGCGCGGCGCCCGAACACAGGACCGCGCGGAGCGACGACGTGTCGGTCGCCGGCTCCACCTCCGGGAGGTCGACCATCCGCTGGAGCATCACCGGCACCGCGGTCATCGCCTGCGCCTGGTGCAGGGCGACGAGGTCGAGTGTGTGCTGCGGGTCGAAGCGGCGGCTGAGCACCGCGGTCTGCGAGAGCTGGGCTGCCAGGAGCAGGGCGGCGTTGCCGAGCGAGTGGAAGGCCGGCGCCGGGATCACGTGGACGTCGCCCACGCGGTAGGGCACGCGCTGGAACAGCGCGCTCGTGGCCACCAGGTCGGTGATGCCCTCGTTGCTGCGCGATGCGCCCCTGGGCACGCCCGTCGTGCCCGACGTCAGGATCACCTGCCGACCCTGTTCGGCAGGCGGGTCCAGTTGCCGAGCGGCCACCCCGTCGACGAGGTCGGTGATGGCATCGGCATCGCCCCCGCCGTCGGTCCGGTCGGTCACGATCCGGGCGAGGTCCGGGGCATGGGTGGCGACGGCGGCCGAGAACTCGTCGTCGTGCAGGAGCAGCGTGCCGCCTTCGCGCGCCATGACGTCGGCCAACTGCGGTCCGGCGAAACCGGTGTTCATGTAGAGGACCGAGGCGCCCAGCTTGTTGAGCGCCGTCGTGCAGATCGAGAACCAGCGGCTGTTGCGGGCCAGCAGCCCGACCGGCGTGCCGGGTCCGACCTTTCGCCCGGCCAGCACCACGGCCAACCGGTTGGAGAGGTCGTCGATCTCGGCGAACGTGAGCGCACCCTCGTCGTCGATGATCCCGACCGCAGCCGGTGACCGGCGGGCGCTGGCGACGTATCCCGAGGCGAGCGTCGGCCCCCACGAATGCACTGCTCGGGCGGCGGTGACGGCCACCCGGGGATGGAGGAGCCCGGTCTCGGCCATCGCCCGCAGTGCATCGGCGTTGAGCTTGATGCGTTGCAGCAACGCGAGGGGCGTCAGGTCCATGACGGGCGATCGTATGGGCGGAACTGGTGCCGGACGCAGCCGGCCTAGGCCATCGACAACAGCGCGAGGAACGCCTTGGCCCATGCCGCAAGGTCGTTGCTCTGGATCTGGGACCGGAGGGCGATCATCCGCCGCCGCTCCTCGTCCTCACCCATCGCCACCGCTGCCTCGATCTGGTCCTTCAACCCCTCGGTGTCGTACGGGTTCACGAGGAACGAGTCGGTCAGCTCCTCGGCCGCCCCGGCGAACTCGGAGAGCACGAGTGCGCCGCGCTCGTCGACGCGTGCCGCGGCGTACTCCTTCGCGACCAGGTTCATGCCGTCCTGGAACGGGGTGACCAGCAAGACGTCGGCGGCCCGATACAGCACGAGGAGCTCGGAGAACGGGAGGTTCTTGTGGATGTACTGCACCACCGGGCGGCCGAGCTCGCCGAAGTCGCCGTTGATGGTTCCCACCAGCTGCTCGACCCGGTTCCGCACCTCGTCGTAGCCCAGCACGTCCTCCCGGCTGGGGACGGCGACCTGGACGACGGCGGTGGTGCGCGGGTCGAGGCGGCCCTCGATCAGCAGCTCGTGGATCGCCTTGAGACGGAGATCGATCCCCTTGGTGTAGTCGAGCCGGTCGACGCCCAACAGGACGACGCCGGGTTCACCCAACTCGCTCCGAAGATGCTTCACCCCGATGTCGACGTCGTCGGTCGCCGATTCTGCGGCGATGGTCGCGAAGTCGACCGAGATGGGGAACGACTTGACGACCGAGGTCGTGCGAGCAGTGCGGACGACACCTCCGTCGGCGGCGAAGGTCACGTCGTCGGCTCGACAGAACCGGCGGACCCCCGAGAGCACGTTGCGGGCATCGGCCTGGGTCTGCACCCCGATGACGTCGGCTCCCAACATCCCGTCGAGCACCTGCTGGCGCCACGGCAGTCGGGCCAGGAGCTCGAGCGGCGGGAACGGGATGTGGAGGTAGTACCCGATCTTGGCGTCCGGCCGTTGCTCGCGGATCATCTGCGGCACCAACTGGAGCTGGTAGTCGTGCACCCAGACGGTGCCGCCGTCGGCCAACTCGGCGCAGGCGACGTCGGCGAAGCGCTGGTTGACCGTCCGGTATGCGGCCCACGTCTCGCGATGGAACTGGGCTGCTTCGATCGAGCCGTGGAACAGGGGCCAGATCGTCTCGTTGCAGGCACCGCCGTAGTAGTCGTCGCGCTCGTCAGACGACAGGCCGACGGTGACGAGACGGATGCCCTCGAAGTCGAAGCGTTCACCGGTGCCGTCCGGCGAGCCGTTCCAGCCGACCCACGCGCCGGTGCGCTCGCGCATCACCGGGAGCATCGCCGACACCAGACCACCCGGGCTGAGTGACCACGAACCGTCCTCGGCGACCCGTACGGGAAGGCGGTTCGCCACCACCACGAACTCGGATCGTCCCTCGACGGACGACCGCTCGACGTTCGACGTCTGGACCTCGGTCACGGAATGCTCCTGCGTTCGTCTGTTGGCCCCCAGCGTAGGTCGATACGGTCTCGTCCCGTGCCTGCACCCACGCCGCATCGCCCCCATGCCTGGTGACGACTGCTGGGGCTGCGGTCACGAGCCCGCCATCGAGGGGACCCTGGGCGCCTCGTGCCGCCGCCAGCTGTCGGCGCGTCGCCGTGACGAGGCCACGCCCCGACTCAACGCAATGCTCGACAAGCTCAGCGGCGACGTGTACACGCGACTGTGCTGGAACTGCGAGGTCGAGCTGTCGACGGCGATCTCGGGGCTGTGCCCGGTCTGCGAATCGACGTTGCGTCGATAGCGTCACCGGATGACCGCTTCACCGCTGAACGACTTCAACCAGCAGATCATCGACGAGTTCCGCGCCAACGACGGCGTGGTGGGTGGCCCGTTCGAGGGCGCACCGATGGTCCTCGTGCACCACACGGGCGCCAAGTCGGGTACGCAGCGGGTGACGCCGCTCGTCTACCAGCCCGAGTCGGACGACCGTCTGTACGTCTTCGCCTCGAAGGCGGGCGCGACGGACAACCCCGACTGGTTCCACAACCTGGTCGCCAACCCCGAGACCGTCGTCGAGGTGGGCACCGACACCCACACGGTCCGAGCCCGCGTCCTCGCCGGCGACGAACGCACGCAGGTCTGGGAAGCGCAGAAGGCCGCAGCGCCGCAGTTCGCCGAGTACGAGAAGACGACCGAGGGCCGAGAGATCCCCGTGTTCGCGCTCGAGCGCGTCTGATCCCACCCGTCGGCGGGCGACGGCCCTGCGCGAGCATGCGGAGATGTTCTTCGCGACCGACACCGCCAACAACGCCGCTGGCTCCTACGACCACATCTCGGTCACCCCGCTGACCGGCGCGCTCGGCGCGGAGATCGCCGGCCCGGACGGCTCCGCCCTCGACGTGAACGGCCTCGACGACGAGGCCTTCGCCGAGATTCGTCGGGCCAGCGTCGAGCACCTGGTCGTCTTCTTCCGGGACCAGTCGTTCGACCTCGACGCCTTCGTCGACTTCGGCGCACGGTGGGGTGCCTTCGGCGACGATCCGTTCGTGGCCGGCCTCGAATCACACCCCAACGTGGTGAAGGTGTGCAAGGAGGCCGACGAGAATCACCCGCTGGTGTTCGGCGGTGCCTGGCACTCCGACTGGTCGTTCCAGGAACGCCCGCCGTCGTACACGATCCTCTACGGCCGCGACGTGCCCGACCACGGTGGCGACACCATCTGGTCGAACATGTACCTGGCCGCCGACCACCTCTCGCCCGGCCTCCGCTCGACGCTCGCCGACCTGCGCGCCGTGCACTCCCCCCAGAAGGCCTACGGGGCCCAAGCCACGCACAACGAACTCGTCGAGAACATGGACATCCTCTACGGCGAAGCCGCCCACCAACGCCGCGCCCAACCGATCCTGCGACGACACCCCGACTCGGGCCGGACCGCGCTCTACGTCAACTGGGGCTACACCGAGTCGATCGACGGGTGGTGGCCCAACGAGAGCGAGGCGTTGCTGGCGCAGCTCTACGACGTGTCGACCAACCCCGTCTACACGTGTCGCTTCCGCTGGCAGCCGGGCTCGATCGCCGTGTGGGACAACCGCTGCACCCTCCACAACCCGATGAGCGACTACGCCGGCACCCGACGAGAGATGTGGCGCCTCACCATCGAGGGCGAGGAGCCCATCCCCGGGTCCTGACGGCTCAGAAGGGGGTGAGCGTGCGGAGGAAGGGCGTGAGGAACCGCATCATCGCTGCGACCGCGGCGTCGATGTCGAGTCGCGGCTGGGTGAGGTGGCTGAGCGCCAGACGCACGACGCCGTCGCTGAGGATCTCGAAGTCGTCGGGAGCCACGTCGGGCCAGTTGACCTCGAGGATGGCGCAGAGTCGCCCGGCGGCCAGGTCGACGACCGGACCGTCGGGCGAACTGACGAGCGGTTCGAGCAGCTCGGGTGACGACGTCCCGGCCACGATCGTCCGGAGGACGGGATGGGTGTCGGCGATGACCAACACCGTCCGCACCGCGGACTCCATGGCGTCGACCAAGGAGTCCCGGTTGGCGTCGACCGCGTCCTCGACCGCGTCGAGGAACCGGCCGGCCTCGCGGATCACGTAGGCCTCGGCCAACCCGTCGCGGCCGCCGAACTCGTTGTAGAGCGTCTGACGCGAGACGCCGGCGAACCCGGCGATGGCCGACATCGACAGCTTGTCCCAGTCGCGCTCGACCAACAGCTCGGAGACCGAATCGAGCACCGTCGACCGCAGGAGACCCTCGACGGCCGCCGCGTACCGTCCTCCGGCCATCAGGCTGCCGCGCCGACGCGGGACGCCATGCGCTGCCGGGCCGGCGGGTGGACGTTGATCCGGGACAGGTCGCCGTCGTAGTGGTCGAGGACCCGCTGGTCCATGACGCGACGCCACAGCGGAGGGATCGTGGCGACGACGATCATCCCGGCGTACCCGGTGGGGAGTTGGGGCACGTCGTCGTAGTGCCGCAGCGTCTGATAGCGGCGGGTCGGGAACGCGTGGTGGTCGCTGTGGCGCTGCAGTTGGTACAGCACCAGGTTCGACGCCACGTTGCTCGCGTTCCAGGAGTGCTCGGGCTGGCAGCGCTCGTAGCGACCGTTGTCCTTCTGCGCTCGGAGCAGCCCGTAGTGCTCGATGTAGTTGACGACCTCGAGGAGGCTGAACCCGAAGACCGCCTGGACCGCCAGCCACGGCACGATCGCCACGCCGAAGGCCGCGATCAGTACGCCGAAGAGGACCACCGAGATGGCCCAGGCGTTGAGGACGTCGTTGCGGACCGACCAGAACGACCGTCCGGCGCGCGCGGAACGCTCGCGCTCGAGATGGAGACCGGAGCGGAGGCTGCCGATCACGGTGCGGGGCAGGAATGCCCAGAACGACTCCCCGAGACGCGCCGACGCGGGGTCCTCGGGCGTCGAGACCTTCTGATGGTGTCCACGGTTGTGTTCGATGAAGAAGTGGCCGTAGCCGGTCTGTGCGAGCGAGACCTTGGCCAGCCACTGTTCGAGCGCCGGACGCTTGTGACCGAGCTCGTGCGCGGTGTTGATGGCGATACCCGCCACACAGCCGACGGTGATCGCCAGCCCCAACGACGACAGCAGCGACAGGTCGCCCTGGCCCCAGAGCCGGGCCGCCCATGCGAGGGAGGCGAACTGCAGCGGGAGGTACAGGTACGTGCACCAGCGGTACCAGCGGTCGCCGTCGAGGTCTGTGGTCATCGCCTCGGGCGGGTTGGCGGTGTCGAGCCCGAAGGTCTGGTCGAGCAGCGGCATCAGCCCGAAGACCAGCATCGGACCGAACCACCAGAACACGTTCCACCCGGTGAGCGCCACCAGCCCTCCCGCTGCGAAGGGCAGGGTGGGCACGATCAGCGCCTGGATGTAGGCCCGACGCTTCGGATCGGTCCAGTCGTTGACGGCTACAGGACCGGGCGACGACGACGAGACCATGGCCCCATCTTTACAGATCACCGTTCGTTGTCCAATACGTGGACGGTCAGCCGAGTGACTGTCCACACTTCACGGGCCGACCAGCGCGCTCAGGTGCTTCTCGACTGCACCCAGGTCCTGGCGCGATTCGGGCTGGAACCGGCTGATGTAGGTGACCGACACCGCGCCCGCCTCGACCGTGCCGCCGTCGGTGACCGGGTCCAGTGCCTGGGCGTCACCCCACGCCATCTCGACCTCGAACGAGTCGTGGTAGCCCTCGCGCGGGACCAGCGTGGCCGACGCG
>JBFIHN010000071.1:0-11621 GCA_041601775.1 Acidimicrobiales bacterium | reverse complement strand
GGGCTCGGCCCGGAGCCTGCCGGGAGTGCTGGTGGCACGGGCCGAGCAGACGCCCGAGCGTGTCGCGCTCCGCTCCAAGGAACTCGGCCGCTGGCGCGAGATCGACTACGCCGAGCTCGCCGAGCGAGCGGGGGCGGTCGGGATGGGTCTGCAGGCGCTCGGCGTGTCGGTGGGCGACGCCGTGGCCATCCATGCCGAGAACCGACCGGAGTGGGTCGAGGCCGACCTGGGCATCCAGGGGATCCGGGCCGTTGCCGTCGGGGTGTATCCGACGAGCCCCGCAGCCGAGTGCGAATACCTGCTCGGCCACTCCGAGACGGTGGTCCTCTTCGCCGAGGACGAGGAGCAGGTCGACAAGGCACTGGCGGTGCGGGGTTCGTTGCCGCGGCTGCGCCACATCGTGGTCTTCGACGCCCGCGGCGTGCGCGAGATCGACGACGATCCGATGCTCCTGCGCTACGACGAGCTGCTGGCGCTGGGCCGCGAGCACGGCGGCCTCGCGTCGTGGCGCGAGCGCGTCGCCGAGGTGGGTCCCGAGGACGTCGCGATCATCGTCTACACGTCGGGCACCACCGGGCCCCCGAAGGGCGCCCAGTTGTGCCAGCGGAACCTGGTGTCTGCGATCGCGACCTACCGGCAGTTGTACGGCGTCAGCCGCCACGACGAGGTGCTGTCGTACCTGCCGCTGTGCCACATCGCGGAACGGTTGGTGTCGGTCGTCAACGCGCTCGGCGCCGGCTACGTCGTGAACTTCGGCGAGGGCGGTGAGTCCTTCACGACCGACCTGCAGGAGGTGCAGCCCACCTTCCTGCTCGGCGTCCCCCGCGTGTGGGAGAAGATGCTCGCCGGGGTGACGCTGCGCGTCGACGATGCGTCGCGCCTCAAGCGCGCCGTGTATCGCTTCTGGTTGGCCCAGGGACGGAAGGTGGCGCAGCACCGCTGGGAGGGCCGCTTCGGTGCCGTCGACCGCGTGCGCTACGCCATCGGCTGGCTGGTGCTCTACCGGCCGCTGCGAGCCAAGCTGGGCCTCGGGCGCATCCGTGTCGCGCTCTCGGGTGCCGCGCCGATCGCACCGCAGGTCCTCGAGTACTTCTGGTCGATCGGTGTGCCCGTGCGCGAGGGCTACGGGCAGACCGAGAACACGGCGCAGGCCACCGGCATGCCCGCCGACGACATCCGCCTCGGCACCGTTGGCCGTGCCATCCCCGGCGTCGAGATCCGGATCGCCGACGACGGCGAGATCCTCACCCGCAGCGACGGCGTCTTCGTCGGCTACCTGAACAACGCCGAGGCCACGGCCGAGACCATCGACGCCGACGGGTGGCTCCACACCGGCGACGTCGGAACGCTCGACGCGGACGGCTTCCTCACCATCACCGACCGCAAGAAGGACATCATCATCACCGCTGGTGGGAAGAACATCAGCCCGTCGGAGATCGAGAACCGGCTGAAGGTGTCTCCGTTCGTCCAGGAGGCCATCGTCATCGGAGACCGACGCAAGTACCTCACCGCGCTGGTCGCCATCGACCCCGAGATGGTCGGCAACTGGTGCACCCGCGAAGGGTTGTCGTTCACCACGTTCGAGGACCTCACCCGCAAGCCGCAGGTGGTCGAGCTCGTGCAGTCGGTCGTCGACGAGGTCAACACGGAACTGGCGCAGGTCGAGACGATCAAGCAGTTCACGCTGTTGTCCAAGGAACTCGACCACGAAGACGGCGAGGTCACCGCCACCCAGAAGGTCAAACGTGCGGCGATCGCACGTGACTACGCAGAGGTGATCGAGGCGATGTACTGATGGCGAAGTTCCTCGACCTCACGGCCAACGGCGTGGCCACCGGGATGATCTACGCGCTGATCGCGCTCGGTTTCGTCATCATCTACAAGGCGACGCACGTCTTGAACTTCGCCCAGGGCGGTCTCGTCGCCCTCGGCGCGTACTTCACCTACAACGCGTCGGTCACCTGGGGCCTCCCCTTCCCGGTCGCCTGCGTGCTCGGCGTGTTGATGACGGCGGCCGTCGGGGTCGTGGTCGAACGTCTCGTCCTGCGTCGCATGGTCGGCCAGCCGGTGTTCGCGGTGATCATGGTGACCATCGGACTGCTGTTCATGATGAACGCGTTCATCGAGGCGGTCTGGGGCGCCGAACGGCTCAACCAGGACGACCCGTGGGGTCTCAAGACCGTGCGCATCGGCGACGTCGCCCTCGAACACCGAGAGCTGTGGGCGATGGGCACGGCCTTGGTGATCCTCGCGGCGTTCTTCGCCTTCTTCCGCTTCAGTCCGCTGGGTGTGGCGATGCGAGCGACGGCCGTCGACCAGGAAGCCGCCACCGCCCAGGGCATCAGCCCGCGCATGATCTTCGCGCTGTCCTGGGGCATCGCCGGCGGGGTGGGCGCCGTGGCCGGCGTGTTCTTGAGCACCGGGAGTCGCGCCGCCGAGCCGGCCATCGGACTGATCGCCCTCGTGGCGTTCCCCGCGATCATCCTCGGTGGCCTCGACTCGCCGATCGGTGCGGTCGTCGGCGGGATCATCATCGGGATCACCCAGAACCTGACCGGCGGGTACATCAACACCAACTTCGAGGACATCGTGGGCACGACGTTCGACCGGGTGATGCCCTACGTCGTCATGATCGTGATCCTCCTCGTCCGGCCCTACGGGTTGTTCGGGACCAAGGAGGTGCAGCGGATATGAGTGTCTCCGCTCCCGAATCCCACGATGCCGTACCCGGCGAAGCCCACGGATTCCGCTCCCGACTGCGGCTCCGCAACCTGCGCATGCCGGCCACCTACGCCGACGACCTCCGCCTCCTGCCGTCGCGCTGGCTGCGCGTCGGCGTCGCGCTCGGGGTGCTGTTCATCTTGTCGTTGCCGTTCTGGACACCGGAGTTCTTCGTCAACGAGAGCGTGTGGAACCGGCTCTGGGTCACCGTCGGCATCTTCACCATCGGCGCCCTGGGTCTCAACCTGCTCACGGGGTTCACCGGGCAGGTCTCGTTGGGGCACGCGTTCTTCATCGGCGCCGGTTCGTATGCATCGGCCCAGTTCGGTGCCGAGTGGGGCATCCCGCTGGCCGGATGGCTGGTGCTGTGCGCGGCGATCGGAGCGATCGTCGGCACGATCATCGGGCCGTTCGCGCTCCGCTTGCGGGGCGACTACCTGGTGATCATCACGTTCGGTCTCGTCATCCTCGGTCAGCACCTGTTCAGCAACTGGGACTCGGTCACCGGCGGTGGCAGTGGCGTGAACTTCCAGGCCCCGACCACGCTCGTCCCCGGCGTCGACTTCGCCGACCTGAGCGTGTTCGGGCACGAGTTCAGCCGCGACGAGGGCTTCATCTACCTGGTGTGGTTGGTCGCGCTGGTCAGCATCGTGCTGGTCAAGAACCTGGTCCGTACGCGTCCGGGCCGAGCCTTCCAGGCCGTCCGCGACCGAGACCTCGCCGCCGAGGTGATCGGTGTGTCGCTGTTCCGGTACAAGGTCGGCGCGTTCGCGATCTCGTCGGCACTCGCCGCGGTGGCCGGCGGGCTCTTCGGTGCCCACGCGCAGTTCGTCGAACCGACGCAGTTCAGCATCTTCTTGTCGATCGAATACGTGGCGATCATCATCATCGGCGGGCTCGGCACCGTCTTCGGGACGGTGCTCGGTGCCGTGTTCTTCGAGTTCCTCCCCGAGGTGGTCGACAAGGGCCTCGAGTTCTACGTCCCGCCCTTCGTCAAGGATCCCGACGACCCGTTGGCCACGAAAGGCGTGATCACCGTCGACAACCTCGAACAGATGGTGCGCGGTCTGGTGATCGTGCTGTTCCTGATGTTCGAACCCCGAGGACTCGCTGCCATCTGGCGGCGCGTGAAGACCTACTTCCTGACCTGGCCGTTCAGCTATTGACGCATTGCCGCTGACGGTGGTCGGAAGGAGGAACCCATCCAATGACAGAGAGAGAGACCATGAAACCCACGAGCAAAGTGCTTCGTCTCCTCGCCGCACTGCTGGCCCTGGCGCTCGTCGCCGCGGCGTGCGGTGATGACGACGATGATGCGGGCGGCGGCGACGATGGCAGCGACGAACCCAGTGGTGGCGGCGAGGAGGTCGGCGTCGACCGTGATGCGGGGACGATCAGCCTCGGCGTGATCACGCCGCTCACCGGCCCGGTCTCGATCATCGGGCTGCCGTTGTCCAAGGGTGCCCAGGTGTACTGGGACGCCGTCAACGCCGACGGCGGCATCGGTGGTGAGCTCATGGTCGAGCTCTTGACCGAGGACAACGAGTACAACCCGCAGACCACCGTCGACGTGTACAACCGGATCAAGGGCGAGGTGGCCATGTTCGGTCAGATCCTCGGCACGCCGCCCACCCAGGCGGTCCTGCCGCAGCTCGGCAGCGACAACATCCTCGCCGCCCCGGCGTCACTCGACGCCGAGTGGGTCGGCGAGGAGCACCTGATCCCGGTCGGCGCGCCGTACCAGATCCAGGCGGCCAACGGCCTCACCTGGTGGCACGACACGCAGAGTGAGGGTGACGACACCTACTGCGCCATCATCCAGGACGACCCGTACGGCGAGGCCGGCCTCGCCGGCTTCGAAGCCGCGGCCGACGACCTCGACGTCGAGATCGCCCAGGTCGCTCGCTACGCGGCCGGTGCCGAGGACGTGACGGCCCAGGTCGGACAGCTCAGTGGCGCCGGATGCACGGTGAACCTGATCGTCTCGACCCCGTCGGACACCGGCACCGTCTTCGGTGCCGCCGCCGGCGCCGAGTACACGCCGACCTGGCTCGGCCAGTCACCGAGCTACATCGGTGCACTCGCCGGCAGCCCGCTGGCGCCGTACCTCGAGGCGACGTTCTACCTCCTCGCCGAAGGCACGGAGTGGGGCGACACGGATACGCCCGGCATGGTCGAGATGATCGCCGACCAGGAGGAGTACGCGCCGGACCAGGAGCCCGACACGTTCTTCATCTTCGGCTACGCCCAGGCCAAGGCCGTGCATGCGGTCCTCGAGAAGGCGTTCGCCGACGACGACATGAGCCGTGACGGCCTGAAGGCCGCACTCGAGAGTGTCGGCGAGGTCACCTTCGGAGGGCTCTTCGGCGACTACATGTACGGCGCACCCGCCGATCGTGTGGCCCCGACGGACACCACCATCTTCAAGTTCAATCCCGATGGCCCCGCCGGCCTCGAGAAGTTGGAGACGGTGACCTCCCCGGCAGCCGAGGGCTTCGACTTCAGCGCATAACGACATCGGCACCGCGACCGGGACCCCGTCCACCGCACGTGGGCGGGGTCCCGCCGCGTCCGACCCCGGTCAGGCGAGCAGGTCCTCGGCGATCTGGCGGACCTGACGGTCACGGTCGTCGAGCGCACGGCGCAGGGCCGCATCGACCTCGGGACCCTCGAACGCGGCCAGGGCGACGACGGCTCGCCGTCGGAGGGTCGCTCGTTCCTCCAGCGCCGCCAGCACGGCCGGCAGTCCGATCGGGTCGCCGACGGCCCCCAGTGCGGCGACGGCAGCCTCGCGAACCAAGTGTTCGGGGTGCTCGGTCGCGACACGGGCGAGCTCGCCGGCCACGTCGGCCTCGGCCGGCTCCCGCTCCCCGCACGCCCACGCCGCGGTCTCGGCCACGACCGGGTCCGGGTCGTCGAGCAGGTGCACGATCGACGGCGGCACCGCTCCGCTCCGGCCGGCGACGATCGTGACGGCGCGCCGTCGTACCCCCGCGTCGGGGTCCCGCAACGCCGTCTCGAGCTCGTCGTCGTCCAAGGCGTCGAGGCGCGCCAACGCCCCGAGCGCGGTCGAACGGACGGCACTCGCGCGGTCGTCGAGCATCGATCTCGCCGTCTCGACGTCGCCGGTGTGCCCCGCGACGGCGGCGGCCCGTCGGCGACCGGCAGCGTCGTCGTTCATCCGATCGCGTTGCCGAGGATCTCTGCGGCGCCGCCGACGACCGCTCCGACGACGGCGGCGATGCCGACGCCGACCGCGACGACGATCAGCACCAGGCCGACGAGGCTGATGAGACGACGGGGAAACGAGGGGCGGACGAGGTCACCGAAGGGTGCCTCCACCGCGATCTGTGATGCCGGCACCGTGCCGCTGTCGACGGTGCCGAGATCCTCCGGCGTCGGGGCTCGCCTGGGGGCCGACTTCAGCACCGATCGTGGGTCGGGCGTGGCAGCGCGGGGTGCCGTGGCCGCATCACCGGCGCGGCGAGATCCGTCGTCGTTCGTGGCAGGCTTTCGTTCGGCCATGGACACGGCGATGATGCCGACGACGCCGCAGAGGACCACGAGCAGGATCAACGTGAGCACAGAAGAAGCGATGGTACCGGCGGAGGTCGACGACACCGAGGAAGCGACACGCGCCCGTCGCCGTCTGTGGCCGTGGTGGGTCGGTGGCGGTGCGCTGGTGGGGCTTGCCGGCGCCGTTCTCGCGGCGCTCACGATCCACCTCCCGTACTACGAGTTCCGGCCCGGATCCGCTCGTCCGGTGGCCGGCCTGGTCGACGCGTCCGACGTCGCCGTGTACCCACCCCAGAGCGACATCGCCTACACGACCGTGAGCCTGCGACACAGCACCATCGCCTCGTACCTGCAGGCGATGTTCGACGACGACATCGAGGTGGTCGAGGACGAGGTGGTCCTCGGCGACCGGTCGGAGACCGAGAACCGCCAGTTCAATCTCCAGCTGATGGACACCTCGAAGCAGGACGCGATCCGAGTCGCCCTCGTGGCCCTGGGCTACGACGTGCCGATCACCGTCAGCGGGATCGTGGTCGTGCGCGTCGTCGAGGACTCGGCGGCCGACGGGGCACTGGCCGTGGGGGACACCATCGTGTCGATCGACGGCGAGACCCTGCAGTTCGCCTCCGACGTCGGACGGATCATGGAGCCGAAGGAACCGGGCGAGGTGGTCACCCTCGAGGTCGAGCCGCCCGACCGATCGGAGGTCCGTACGGTCGAGGTGACGCTCGGGGCCGCCGAAGACGACCCCGACCGGGGGATCATCGGCATCGAGCTCCAGCCCCGCGACCCCAACTACGAGTACCCGTTCCCGGTGGACATCGACTCGGGGAACGTCGGCGGGCCGTCCGCGGGCCTGGCGTTCTCGCTCGGGGTGATCGACGTGCTGACGCCGGGTGAACTCACGGGCGGGCTGCGGGTCGCGGTGACCGGGACGATCGACGGCAACGGCAACGTCGGCCTCGTCGGCGGCGTGGTCCAGAAGACCGCGGTGGTCAGCAGCGCCGGCTACGACGTGTTCCTGGTGCCCCGGGGCGAAGTCGACGAGGTGCGTGCGCGAGCGGGGGACAACCTGCAGGTCATCCCAGTCGATACGCTGGCGGAGGCCCTCGACGCGCTCGCGTCCCTGGGTGGGAGCGGCTTCGAGACGGCAGCCGCGCCCGGATGACCACCTTCGCGATGCAGTAGACGCCACCATGACCACTGAAGCAGCGCAGCTGCAGTTTGCGGCCGAGTTCACGCTGTTCCTCGCTGCAGTGGCAGCGGTCGCGGTCACCGTGCTCAAACCCGATCTCCTGTTCCGGTACGCGGCAGCGAGGGCGAGCTTCTTCGTGGGGGCCACGTCCCTGGCGGTGGCTGCGTTCCTGCACGGTTCGCTGCTGATCGACGACGGGACCGATCCTCGCCTGGTGGTGATCCGCGCCGTCGGCATCGTCGCCGTGGGCGCCTCGCTCCTGGGGTGGCACGGGTCCCGGGACGGTCGGTTGCTCGCCCTCACCGGGGTCGTCGGCCTCGCCGTCGCCGAGGCGATCGCCTCGGGGGACTCCTCCTCGCTCGCCGACGGCGTTCGGGGGGCAGGCGCCCTGGTCTTCGCCATCGCGTTGGTGGTCGTCTCGCGTCGGGCGATCGCCGCACGGGTGGCGACGTCGGCGGCTGCGGTCGTGCTGTTGGTCATCACGTCGGTGGCGATCGCACTGTCCGTGGTCATCGCGGACAACGTCGAGGACGAGGTCGCTCGCCGCTACGAGGCACGGGCCGAGTCCGAGGCCACCGTGTTCAGCGATGTCAGTTCGTCGGCGGTCGGAGACGCCACGTTGCTCGCCCGGACGCTCCAGAGCCGGGTGCCGGAGATCGTCGCCGTCGACGCTGCTGGCGCGACCGGCGCGGACGGGGAGCGGCAGTCGGTCACCGACGCCCTCGTCGTCTACCGCGACACGTTGCTGCGTGAGCCCTACGCCGGGCCGCTGGTGGTGGTCGGGGCATCGGGAAACCCGGTGGCCACGATCGACGCCACGGAGATCGTGCGGTTCGAGTTGATCGGATCCGATGCTGTGCAGCGGGTGATCGCCACCCGTCGCCCGGTGGACGAGGTCTCGATCGTGGGCGACCAGACCTTCTCGATCGGCGCGGCCCCGATCGTCTCGGGGGGCGACTTCCTCGGCGTGGCCGTGATCACCGCCCGTCTCGACGACGAGTTCCTCGCCGACCGGATCGCCGACGCCGCGTCCGTCGAGCAGGAGGTCGGGCTCGCGCTGGTCGACCGACAGCGGACCTACGCCGCAGCGGGCGTGCAACCGTCGCTCGCCACCAGCCTGGGGTTGGCTGCGGACGCGGTTCTGTTCGACGAGACCCAGACGGCGCTCGACGGCGACCGCTTCGTGGTGTCGGTCCCTGTGGTCGACGAGGACGGCGCACCGTTCCTGGCGGTCACCGTGTCGGTCCCGCAGGCGAGGATCGACGCCACTCGCCAGGACCTGTTCCGGATCCTGTTCGTCGTCGCGCTCGGCGCAGCGTTGGTCGCCATGATCCTGGCTGGCTACGCCGGCAATCGGATCGGTGCGGGACTCGGGGTGCTCACGGCCGCGACGGGCGAACTCCAGCAGGGCCGGCTGGCCGCGAGAGCGAAGCTCGACACGCCGGACGAGCTGGGGGTGTTGGCGACGACGTTCAACCAGATGGCGGGCTCGATCCAGTCGATGACCGACGACCTGCGGTCGGCTGCGGACGAGGAGGCGGCCCTGCGGTCGCGGCTCGAGGGCGTCGTCGCCGGGATGGGTGAGGCACTGGTCGCGGTCGACGAACGCGGACGCATCACCGACTTCAACGCGGCGGCCGAGGAGCTCACCGGCGTCCCAGCCCGGGACGCGAAGGGCAAGAAGCTCGACGCCATCTGCACCGTCACGACCGAAGACGACGCCGACATCACCGAACGGTTCGTCCGACCCGTCGTCGACTCGTGGAGTGCCCAGGCCGACCTCGTCGGGGTCGCTGGCGAGTCGGTTCCGGTCGCGGTGTCCGCCGGGCCGTTGCGCGGCGCTGCCGGGGTGCTCTCGGGGGCGGTGTTCGTGATCCGTGACGTCCGACGTGAGCGTGAGGTCGAGCGGATGAAGACCGAGTTCATCGCCAACGTCAGCCACGAGCTGCGGACCCCGCTCACACCGGTCAAGGGCTACTCGGACATCCTTGCCAACCGCGAGTTGCCGCCCGAGCGGGTCCAGGCGTTCGCACGGGAGATCCTCAGCGGTGCGGCACAGCTCGAACGGGTGACGGACCAGCTGGTGCAGTTCGCCACGTTGGCCACGGGGCGGCTCCAGTTGCAGACCCAGCCGGTGCGGGCGCGCGACCTGCTCGACGACGTGATCGACCGCTGGAACGGCAGGGTCCCCGGAACCCACTCGCTCACCCGCCGGGTCGCTCGCGGGACGCCGGCTGCGCTCGTGGACCGTCGCTACGTCGACGTGGCCCTCGACGAGCTGATCGACAACGCCATCAAGTACTCGCCCGACGGCGGACGGGTGCGGCTGAGCGCGACCGTGCACGAGAACGGGAACGGACCCCGACTCCTGCTGGCGGTCGACGACCGTGGCGTCGGGATCGATCCCGACCAACGGCACGCCATCTTCGACGACTTCGCGCAGGTCGACGGGTCGGCGACGCGACGCTTCGGCGGCCTGGGCCTGGGCCTGGCGCTCGTCAACCGCATCGTGCGTGCACACGGCGGGGAGTTGAGCTGCACGAGCGCGCCGGGCAAGGGCACCACGGTGCAGATGCTCCTCCCGCTCGATCCCGTGGCGCTGACCGGCGCTGGTGCCGAGGACGGGACAGGACCATGACCCGTCGACTGGCAGCGCTGGTGGTGGGCCTCTTGGTCCTGGCGTCGTGCGGTGACGGCGACGGCCCCGCGGCCGACGAGGCGCGCCTCGAGGTCGACGGCTCGGTCACGGTCGTCGCCCCCGACGGCACGGTCGAGACGCTCACGGATGCCGCCACGCTCGACTTCGGCGACCGGGTGACCGTCGACGACGGCACCGCCACGGTCGCCATGGCCGGTGGCCAGGAGTACGAACTGCGCGCCGGACCCGTTCCGTCGGAGCTCGAGATCGCCTCGCCTCCGGTCCTCCTCGACGGGGACGTGCTCGTGGTCGCCGGGTTCCCGGCCCAGGTACGCCACGGCACGACGACCGTGTCGGCGTTGGGTGCGATGAAGCTGGTGTCCAGCGTCCCCTCGGTGGTGAGCTACGCCGGTCGGGCGAGGATCGACGGCGCCGGTCGCCTCGACGAGGTCGCTGGACTGCACCAGGTCGTGTTGACCTCCTCCGCGGTGCCGGAGCCGCTGACCTACGACGGCTCCGACGCGTGGGACCGCCGTCACCTGGCCGAGGCGATGGCGTTCGGCGGACGTCTCGAGGCGCTGGCCCGCGGCTACGCGGCCGACCAGGATGCCACCGGTGCCCGATCCGTGAGCTTCTACGAGGCCGTGATCCCGTCGCTGGCCGACGAGCGGGAGTTCAGCGCGGACCTGCTCGCCGACCGCAGCGTGGGGGAGACGATCGTCGGGGCGTCGATCGCGACCCAGGGGCGCGACGGCACGTTCCGAGAGCGGTGGGGCGAGGTGTTCTCGTTCCGAGACGAAGGCGCGGCCTGGGGCCTGGTCGCGCTCGACCAGGGCGTGAGTTCGGCACCCGTGCTCGACATGGTCGAACTCGCCGTGGCCGCACCCCGACCCTCGACGTCGACGACATCGACATCGACGTCGACCTCGTCGTCGACCTCGCCGCCTCCGGTCCCGACGACCGAGGATGCCGGACCCGAGCCCACCACGCCGCGCCCGCCCGACCCTGACCCCGCGCCGCCGACGACGGGGCTGCTCGACGCGGTCCTCGACCCGGTGGCATCCATCCTCGAGGATCTGCTCGGGGTCATCGGCCTCTGACCCGCGGCCCGTTTCGGGTCTGAGGGTCGCCGGAGCGAACTCGGTCCGGGCATAGGGTTGTGGCGATGGAAGACGACCCGCGTATCGACCCGGCAGACCTGCGGACGGTCCGTTTTCCCGGGTCGTTCCGGCGCTACGAGGCCCGCGCGGTCGACGAGTTCCTCGAGTCGGTCGCCCAGCGGGTCGAGGCGACCAATGCGCTCGTCGACGAGCTCCGCAGCCGGCTCGACGATCCGTCGGCGCCGCCGCCCAAGCCGACTTCGGCCTTCACCGTGTTGCCCCGCGAGGAGCCGGTCGCCGTAGCGCCATCGGAACCGGCGCCGGAACCCGAACCCGTTCCGGAATCGGAGCCCGTTCCCGAGACCCCCGTCCTCGGCACGCTCAGCGATGACGAGTTGGTGGGACTGGTCGGCGCCGAGACGGCCCATGTGTTGTCGACGGCGCGGCACGC
>JBFIHN010000070.1:0-11627 GCA_041601775.1 Acidimicrobiales bacterium | reverse complement strand
CGACGTTGACGCCGATTCCCCGCTGGGTCACGACCGCCGCCCGCTTCGCTCCGGCCGGTACCAGCGCGGCGACCTCGTCGAGGATGCCGCGACCGACGATGGCGTCGTAGGTGCGTCCGGGCACGGGGACCGTGACGCGGATCACGGGGCGTCCTTCTCCGGGGCCACCACGGCCGCTGCGACCTCGGCCGGTGACCGGTCGTCGACGTCGAGCACCCGATCGGCGACCGATGCATACAGCGATCGACGGTCCGCTTCCATGCGCACCAGCATGCCTGCCGGATCGTCGTCGAGCAGTGGACGGTGTCCGGCACCGGCCGAGCGCACCCGGGCCACGAGCGTCTCGGGACGGGCGCGGAGCCAGACCACCTCGACGTGGTCGGCGGCCAGCAGGACGCGGTTCTCCTCGGCCAGTACGACGCCTCCGGCCGCGGCGATCACACTCGGTGTGGTCTGGGCGAGCGCTTCGGTGAGTGCCGCGGTCTCGAGCCGACGGAACACGTCCTCGCCGTCGGTGCGCCAGATCTCCCGGACCGTTCGACCCACCATGGCCTCGACCCGGTCATCGGAGTCGAGCAACGGACGGCCGAGCGATGCCGCCACGAGACGACCGACGGTCGACTTCCCCGTGGCCATGAGCCCGACGAGTACCAGGTGCCGGGGTCGGCCCACGCGGTGCTCCGCTTCAGAGCGACGCGACGAACGCGTCGTGGTTGCGGACGAACTCGTCGAGCGAATCGCCGCCGAACTTGCGGGTGGCTTCTGCGGCGAGGACGAGCGCCATCATCGTCTCGGCCACGACACCCATCGCCGGGACGGCGGTGACGTCGGTTCGTTCCTTGAACGAGACCGTCTCCTGCTTGGTGACGGTGTCGACGGTCTTGAGCACGGGCTTGTTGAGCGACGCCAGCGGCTTCATCGCCACCCGGGCGACCACGAGCTCGCCCGAGGTGATGCCGCCCTCCACGCCGCCGGCGAGGGTCGACTCGCGGACGTATCCGTCCTCGTCCGACCACGTGATGGGGTCGTGCGCTGCGCTCCCCCGGCGGCCGGCGACGTCGAAGCCATCACCGATCTCCACGCCCTTGACGGCCTGGATGCTCATGAGCGCCTGCGCCAACAGGCTGTCGATCTTGCGATCCCAGTGCACGTGGCTGCCGAGACCGACAGGGACGCCGTAGGCGAGCACCTCGGCGATGCCGCCGAGCGAGTCGCCGTCCTTCGCCGCGTCCTTGATCGCGCCGATCATGGCGTCGGTCGCCGAGGGGTCGAAGCACCGGACCTCGTTCTCGTCGACGGCCACGAGGTCGCCGGGGCCGGGACGGGCCGTCGAGTCGGTGCGGGCGTCGCCGATCTGGACGATGTGGCTCACGATGTCGACACCGATGTGCGAGAGCAGCGCCTTGGCGACCGTGCCCGCAGCGACGCGTGCTGCCGTCTCGCGTGCGGATGCCCGTTCGAGCACATCGCGTGCGTCGTCGAAGCCGTACTTCTGCATCCCTGCGAGGTCGGCGTGGCCGGGTCGCGGCTGGGTCTCGGGGTTCTTCGTCTTCCCGGGCGCGGGGTTCATCTCCTCGTGCCACTTGTCGCTGCGCTTCCACTCGCTGTTGGCGATCTCGATGGCCACGGGCGATCCCAGCGTCCGGCCGTGGCGTACCCCGCCGATCAGCGTGAGCTCGTCCTGCTCGAAGCGCATGCGCGGGCCTCGGCCGTAGCCGAGACGGCGACGGGCGAGCTCCCCCTGGATCTCTTCGGCGGTGATCGGGAGCCCCGCAGGCAGACCCTCGACGATGACGACGAGACCCTGTCCATGCGATTCACCGGCGGTGAGGTAGCGCAACATCGGGGCGAGCGTAGAGCCGCGACCGAACGGGGCGCGAACGCGATCAGCCGAGCTCGGGCGCCCAGAGCACGACGAAGAGGCAACCGATCGCCAGGGAGGGGCCGTACGGGAACACCGCCTTGGCCGACCGGCGGGCCAGCGCGTAGCTCAGGCCGAACACCGCGCCGAGGAGCGACCCGACGCCGAAGGCGAGGATGACGCCGCGGAGCACGTACAGGTACTGCTCGAGCAGCGACCCCTCGTCCCAGGACACCCAGCCGACGTAGAAGCCCATGAGCCAGGCGAGCTTGACGTCACCCCAGCCCATGCCCCGGGGGTACGCGATGTGGGCGAGGAACAACATGGTGGCGTACGTCAGACCCCCGACGACCGCCGCCCCGGCCAGCTCCCACTCACTGCGGTAGAGCGACGTGGCGATGATCAGCGTCAGGCCGATCACCATGGCCGGGAAGTTGACGCGGTCGGGGATGCGGTAGACGCGCAGGTCGACGGCGGAGAGCACGACCAGGGCGCCGACGAGGAACAGCACGGCCAGGATGGGCGATGCGGTGCCCACACGATGGACGGCCAGCGCGAACAGCCCGGCCGTCACCACCTCGGTGGCCGGGAACCACCAGCGCCACCACGAACCGGGGCGCACGAGCGCGAGGACCGGGACCGGCGCGACGAGGTCGGGGACCGTCTCGAGTTCGTCGAGGAGGGCGGGGTCAGCGCCGTCCGGGAGGTCGCCGGGGTCGGTGATGACGTAGCCCGGCTCGCGCACGATCAACCGGTTCAGGTACGAGCCGACCGGCAGGCCGGCCACGCCCACCACGATCGAGGCGATGTCCACGGCGCATCACCCTACGAGGGTGGTCCTCAGTGCTTCGTGGACGACAGGAACTTCAGGAGGAGGTTGCGGTTGATCTCCTCGTCGCCCTCGGGAACGGCCGTGGGCCGTACGGCTGCTCCCGGTGCTGGGGCAGCCTCCTCGGCGGTGGCTTCGATCGCCGCGGCGGCCTTGGGGCTGAGGTTGGTGAGCTGGGCGAGGAACTCGTCCGGGGACCCGGTGTCGTCGGGGTCTGCGGCCGGTGCGTCTCCGTTGATGGGCATCTCGCCGACCGCCTCCTCGATGCCCGCATGGTCTTGGACGTCGATCACGTCGTCGTCGTGGTCGATCGCCGGGTCGCCCGGGTGGGCCACGAAGCTCGCCAGGTTCGAGCTCAGGGTCGCGACCTCGTCCTGGGAGAGGTCGTGGTCGACCAGGGTCGGTTCGTCGTCGAGGTCGTCGTCGAGGTCGTCGGCCAGGTCGTCGGCGGGGAGGTCGTCGGCGTGGCAGTCGTCGGTCAGCTCGATGAGCGATTCCTCGACCAGGTCGCGGACCCGCCGGCACGTGTCGAGCTCACCGAGGTCGAGGCGCTGACCGAGACCGGCCACGCTCGTACCCCCGCCGATCGCCGCCAGCGCACGCCACTGCTCTGCCGTGAGCGTGACCGAGTCGCCGGACAGCTCACCTGCGAGCCGCAGGCCGACGAACAGCGACGGGACCACGGTCTCGATCTCGCGCCACTCGAGGAGGAGCGCTTCGGCCCGGCCGAGCGCCTCCTCGACGTCGATGTGGTCCGAGGTCGGCTCGTCCGGGGTCGTGTCGGCCTCGAAGACGAACTCCCCGGCCGAGAACCGGAGCAGGTCGAAGAGGGTCGCATCGATGTCACCCGCTCCCTCGTGGTCGGACCGAGCGCCGACGAGCACGCCGTCGCTCATCCACACCTTCCCCGAACCACGATCACCGTCGAGGGCCAACAGCCCCGTCTTCGCGGTGTTCGACAGCAGCCGGAGTACCTCCGGCACGCTGAATGTCTCCAGTGTCCCTCGTAGGGCCACGGTCGCACCTCCCGGGGCGGGTTCGGTTGGGTTCTCCTGCTCTATCGGCAGCCGCACGGGACTTCTGAAGCGAAATCTCGGAAGATCCGGAACGACGAGACGACCGGGAGATCAGCGCAGCGATCGACGCGCCGCCTCCGCCATCGCGTCGATAGGCGCGTCGAGGTCGGTCCAGCGACGAAACGCACGTCCGGCCTGATGGACCAGCATCCCCAGACCGCCCACCCCTCGGCGGTCGACGGCGCCGGCTGCCGCCAGGAGCGGTGTCGTGGCCGGGTGGTAGACGAGGTCGGCCACGACCGACCCGGCCGCAGTGTCCGCAGGGTCGAACGGCATCGAGTCGTCGTCGCCCATGCCGACCGGGGTCGCATTGACGACGAGGTCGGCGGTGGCGAGGCACCCGCCGTCGTCGACGACACCACGCGGGCCGGCCAACGAGGCGGCCACGGCCGCACGGTCAGGTCGTCGGTTGACCACCGCGACCTGGTCCGCTCCCGCGCCGGCCAGTGAGCGCACGACCGCGCGGGCGGCACCTCCTGCACCGAAGACCACGCAGCGCATGCCCGACGGGTCGATGTCGTGGTCCTGCCGGAGCGAGTCGACGAAACCGCCGCCGTCGGTGTTGTCACCGACCAGGCGGTCGCCGTCACGGAAGACACAGTTCACCGCGCCGAGCGCGGTGGCGTCGTCGGTCAGGTGGTCGAGTGCCGCAGCCACCGCGGTCTTGTGCGGCATGGTCACCGACAGCCCTTCGATGCCCATCGCCTGCATGCCGTCGAGCGCGACCGCAGCGCCACCGGGCGCGACCGGGAACGCGAGGTAGGCCCAGTCGATGCCCGCCGCGGCGAACGCCGCGTTGTGGATCGTCGGCGAGAGCGAGTGCCGCACCGGCCAGCCGATGACGGCAGCGAGACGGGTCTGCCCGCTCAGGGGGCGCGGCGCCGTCACCACGTCAGCCACAGCCGAGGTCGAGGCGGATGCACTCCTGCTTCGCTGCGAGGAACTCCGAGTTCGTCTCGGCGAACGTGTGATTGCCCGCCGCGTCGGCGAGCACGTAGTACAGCCATGCCCCTGGCTCGGGGTTCAGGGCAGCGTCGAGCGAAGCCCGCCCGGCCGCGGCGATGGGCGTGGGCGGGAGCCCCTGGACCCGGCGGGTGTTGTACGGCGAGTCCGAGCTGAAGTCGATGTCGTCGCGGCTGCGGCCGGCGATCTCGGCCTCGTACCGGTTGGTGGCGTCGATCCCCAGCGGGATTCCCTGCTCGAGTCGGTTGTGGATCACCCGCGAGATCTTGGTCCGTTCTGCGGGGACCCTGGCCTCCTCCTCGATCAGGGAGGCGATGATCACGACCTCGTAGGGCGTGATCCCCAGCGCAGCGGCCTTGGCCTCGACCTCGAGTTCGAGGAGCGTCTGGTCGAGTTGGGTGACCATGCGCCGGATGAAGCTGCGCTCGTCGGTGTCCTCGTCGACGTCGTAGGTCTCCGGCAGGAGCATCCCCTCCATCGATGGTTCGTCGACCGGTTGGAACTGCGACCGGATCTCCCCCGACTCGAGCGCCGCCGTCAACTCCGCCGCGCTCCACCGTTCCAGCCCCTTGTCCGGGTCGGACAACCGGGGCACGATCTCGGCCACGGTGAGGCCTTCGGGCACGGTGACGAGCACGTTCTCGGGGGGGCGAGGTCCGGCGTCGAGCACGGCGACGGCCTCGTCGAACGACGAGTTCTCCTGGAACAGGTAGAGGCCCGCCTGGAACGGTCCCTTGTCGCCGAGCCGGGTCCAGTAGTTCCAGATCATCGACGACGTGATGACCCCGTTGTCCTCGAGGGTCTCCCCGATGTCCTCGGTGGTCGAGCCGGCCAGGACCTCGACCTCGACCTCGGCCCCGGGTACGCCTGCCGGGTCGATCTGACGCTGGACCCACACGTAGAGGCCGCCGGCCACGAGCACCAGGACGGTGAGCACCACGCCGAGGCCCAGCAGGAGCCGTCGCCGGCCGCTCATGGGCGGGCGGACCTCGGCCCAGTGCTCGCCGTCGGCGCCGGTCTCCTCGAGCCACTCCTCGTAGAGCTGCTCGCCGTCGGGCGCATCCGACGGCGCCACCCAGCCTTCCTGCCCGGACAGCGAGGCGTCCTTGGCCCAGGTGGCCGAGCCGCCGTCGGCCCAGTCGTCGGACCAGTCGTCGTCGTTCATCCAGTCGTCGTCGCTCACGAGTTCTCCATGTCGGGGGATGCTGCCCGCACCTGCTCGCTCCGAGCGTCCAACCAGCCCTGCAGGATGACCGCTGCGGCGACCATGTCGACGACCTTGCGTCGCGCCGGACCCTTCAGGTTCTGCTCGCGCAGCGACTGCTCGGCGGTGACGGTGGACAGCCGTTCGTCCCAGGTCTCGACCGGGACGTCGAGCGTCGCCGCCAGCACCTCGATCTCGTCGAGCGCACGCTGCGCCGCCGGGCCGACCGATCCGTCGAGCGACAGCGGGAGCCCGACGACGACCACGGTCGCGCCGGCCTCGTCCACCAACTCGCCGATCCGCCGGTGGTCTCTGGTCTTGTCCCCCGAGCGCTGCACCACCTCATAGGGCGTGGCCAGCGTCGACGCGCTCAGCGCCACACCGATCCGCTTCGACCCCAGATCGATCCCGAGCGCACGTGTCGACACGTCAGCCCTGGATCGCGGCGCGGATCGCGTCGAGCGCCGGTCCGACCCCGTCGGCGTTCTTCCCGCCGGCCATCACCAGACGAGGGTCGTTCGGCCCACCACCTTGGATCAGCTTCTTGGCGTCGCCGAGCAGGTCGCCGGCGTGGACGCCGGACTCCTCGGTCGTCGCCGCGACGAGCGCGGCACCGCCACCCTCGGGTGCGCCACCGAGCACGACGACACCGAGGTCGGGGTGGTCGCGCAGCGACATCGCCATCTCGCGGAGATCGTTGCGGTCGACACCGTCGACCCGGGCGACCAGCACGCCGTCGACGGCCGCACTGGCCAACTCGGCGGCCCGGCTCCCGGACAGTTCCTTGCGGAGCGCCTTGACCTCGTCCTGTGCTTCCTTGACCTGGACCCGGAGGCGGTGCACGCCGTCGGCGAGGTCGCTGAGCGGCACGCCGGCGGCCTCGGCCAGGGCCACGAGTTCGTGTTCACGTGCCCGGAGCCGCTCGATCGGGCCGGTGCCGGCGATCGCGGTGATGCGACGGAGGTTCGAGCCGACCGACTCCTCGGCGATGACCTTCACGGGACCGATGTCACCGAGGCGCCGGACGTGGGTGCCGCCGCAGAGCTCGATCGAGTGCTCGCCCGCCTCGAGGACGCGCACGATGTCGCCGTACTTGTCGCCGAAGAACGCGACCGCGCCCTTGTCGCGGGCCTCGTCCATGGTCGTCTCGTAGTGACGGGCCTCGGCGTTGGTGAGGATCTCGTGGTTGGCGAGGTCCTCGATGGCGGCGATCTCCTGGTCGGTGAGCGCCTGGAAGTGACTGAAGTCGAACCGGAGCCGATCCGGCAGCACGAGCGAACCCTGCTGCTTCACGTGGTCGCCCAGGACCTCGCGCAACGCCCAGTGCAGGATGTGGGTGGCGGTGTGGTGTCGCTTGATCGCGCCGCGGCGCTCGGCATCGATGCTCGCCGTGACCTCGGACCCGAGATCGAAGGACCCCTCGGTGATGCGGGCCACGTGCCGGTGCAGACCGGGGAGCGCGTAGACGGTGTCGACGACCTCGGCCCGGCCCCCGTCGGACGTGAGCACGCCGGTGTCGCCCACCTGGCCACCGGACTCGGCGTAGAACGGGCTGTGGTGGAGGAAGATCGAGACCGTGCCGTCGTCCTCGCCGGAGGGCACGACACCGACGACGCTGGTCGTCACCGAGTCGAGGTCGCGACCGACGAACTCGGTGGGTCCCGAGGCGTTGAGGATCTCTCGGAAGGCGTCGACCTCCTCGCCCACGGCGACCGAACCGCCCTTGGACGCCGCCTTGGCCCTTGCACGCTGGTCGGCCATCGCCGCGTCGAAGCCGTCGACGTCGAGGTCGACACCCCGTTCGGCGAGGATCTCCTGGGTGACCTCGAGGGGGAAGCCGTACGTGTCGTGGAGCTGGAACGCGACGCCGCCGTCGAGCACGGGGCGGGACTCGCCGACCGGTTCGAGACCCTCGAGCGCGTCGTCGAGCATCGACGATCCCGTCTTCAGCGTCTGGCGGAAACGCTCCTCCTCGCGACTGACGATGGTGAGGACGCCGTCGGCATTGGCGGCCAGGTCGGGATAGGCCTCGCCCATCAATTCGACGCACGTCTCGATCATGGGAGGCAGGACCGGCTTCTCGACCCCGAGCAGGTACGAGAAGTAGACCGCCCGCCGCAGGACGCGGCGCAGGACGTAGCCCCGCTCCTCGTTCGACGGCATCACGCCGTCGGACACCAAGAACGCGACGGTGCGGGTGTGGTCGGCGAGGAGGCGGAGTGCCACGTCGGCCAGACGGTCGTTCCCGAAGCGCTTGCCGGTGACCTGTTGTGCCCGGTCGGTCAGGACACTGAGGGTGTCGGCTGCGTAGAGACTCGGACTGTCGGCGAGGACACCGAGGATCCGCTCGAGGCCGGCGCCGGTGTCGATGCCCGGGTCGGGCAGGTCGGTGAGCTCGCGGTCCGCACCACGGAAGTACTGCGGGAAGACGAGGTTCCAGATCTCGACGTAGCGTTCCTCGGCGGCAGGGTTCGCGGGTCCGCCCTCGGGGCCCTGGTCCGGACCGAAGTCCCAGAACAGCTCCGACGACGGGCCGCACGGGCCGATGTCGCCCATCTCCCAGAAGTTGTCCTTGTCGAGCCGTTGGATGCGGTCGCGCGGGACGCCGACGGCGTCGGCCCAGATCTCCTCGGCCTCGTCGTCGGAGGTGTGCACGGTGACCCAGAGGCGGTCGCCGTCGAGACCGAGCTCCTCGGTCAGGAACTCCCATGCCCACGGGATCGCCTCGGCCTTGAAGTAGTCGCCGAAGCTGAAGTTGCCGAGCATCTCGAAGAAGCTCAGATGGCGCATCGACCGACCGATGGCGTCGAGGTCGTTGTGCTTGCCGCCGGCACGCACGCACTTCTGCACCGTGACCGCGCGCTTGGGCGAGAACGGGACCTCTTCCTCGCCCAGGTAGTACGGGACGAACTGCATCATTCCCGAGTTGTTGAACATCGGCGCCGAAGGATGATGCGGGATCAACCCGGCCGAAGGGACCACGGTGTGGGCGCGAGCAGTGAAGAACTCGGTCCAGATGCGTCGGAGTTCGTCAGCTCTCACGAGGAGCGATCCTACTGATGCGGGCGCGGAGTTCTGCCTCGAAACCGTGGTCGGACGGGTCGTAGTACCTCTGGTCGGAGACCTCGTCGGGGAGGTACTGCTGTTCGACCCATCCCCGGGGGTCGTCGTGGGGGTAGCGGTAACCCGTGCCGTGGCCCAGGGCCGAGGCGCCCTGGTAGTGGGCGTCGCGGAGGTGGGCTGGCACCTCGCCGGCGGGACGGTCACGCACGTCGGCCTGGGCGGCCCACCACCCGAGCGCGCTCCGGTTCGACTTCGGTGCCGTCGCCAGATGGACGACCGCCTGGGCCAGGTTGAGCCCGGCCTCGGGGAAACCGACGAAGTCGACGGCGTGGGCCGCGGCGTTGGCGACGACGAGGCTCATCGGGTCGGCCATGCCGACGTCCTCGGATGCCAGGATCACCAGGCGCCGGGCGATGAAACGCGCGTCCTCGCCCGCTTCGACCATCCGGGCGAGCCAGTAGAGGCCGGCGTCGGCGTCCCCACCCCGGATCGACTTGATGAATGCCGAGATGACGTCGTAGTGGTCGTCGACGCCGTAGCGGAGGGCGTTGGTGCCCAGGGCGGCCTCTGCGTCGTCGAGACGGACCTCGTCGCGGTTCCCGCCCTTGGCCAACGCGACCGCGACCTCCAGTGCGGTGAGCGCCTGGCGGCCGTCGCCGTTGGCTCGTTCGGCCAGATGGGTGAGGGCCTCGTCGGTGGCGGTCGCTGCCTCGGCGGCGAGCCCCCGTCGCAACAGGTCGTGGAGTGCCTCCAGGCTCAGCAGCTCGAGCCGGAAGAGCGTCGACCGCGAGCGCAGCGGTGCGTTGACCTCGAAGTAGGGGTTCTCGGTCGTGGCACCGACGAGCACGACGAGCCCGTCCTCCACCGCCGGCAACAGCGCGTCCTGCTGGGCCTTGTTGAACCGGTGGATCTCGTCGAGGAAGAGGATCGTTCCTCTCCCCTGCTCGCCCAGGCGTTGTCTGGCGGTCGCGATCGTCTCCCGCACGTCCTTCACCGTCGCGGTCACCGCCGACAGCTGGACGAACACCTTCTCGGTGTGCGCGGCGACGGCCCGGGCCAGCGTCGTCTTCCCGGTGCCGGGCGGTCCCCAGAACAGTGCGCTGGACAACCGGTCGGTCTCGACGAGGGTGCGCAACGGCTTGCCCGGCCCCAGCAGGTGCTCCTGGCCGACGATGTCGTCGAGCGAGGCCGGCCGCAGGCGAGCGGCCAGGGGCTGACGTGACTCCAGCCGTTGGGTCGCCGCCGCGGCGAACAGGTCGTCGCCGGCCGGGGGTGTCACGGCATGCTCGGCGTCGTCAGGACGGCGGGTCCGTCGGGCAGCTGGTCGGCGGGCAGCCACGTGGTCAGGAACGTCTCGGCCAGCGTGGTGGCGTAGCGGAACGGGTCCACCTTCGAGGCGCGGGCGCCTTCGATCCGTTCGGCGATCAATCGGTCGGCCCGCCCGGCCTTCTCGGCCGCGGTCAGCCCACGGGGCGCCATCGCCTCGAGGGCCGGCCCGGCCGTGGTCGCCATGTCGGGGAGCGCCACGACCCCACGGCGGCGCAGGGTGTCGAGGCCGGTCTCGGCATAGGGCGCATCGGACGAGGGCACCACCACGGCGGCTCCGACCCGTTCGGCGATCTCGCGGTCGAGTGCACCGACCGCGCCGCCGACCACGATGGCATCGACGGCCAGGTCGAGGGCCTCGTCGCTCCGGTGCAGTTCGAGGCCGAGTTGGGTGACGAAGAGGTCGCCGTGGTCGGCGCGGGCGGCGTCGACGACGACGGGGTCGAGGCCCGACCCCGACGCGACGGCACCGCTGGCGTTCGACACGCCGGCCAGGATCCCACCGCGCTCGACGACCAGCCGAGCGATCTCGGCGCCGAGGTCGTCGAAGCCGTGCACGACCACCCGACGCCCGTCGAGCGTGCGGAACCAGGCCTGCATGGCGGCGACGACGCCACGGGCCACCGAGGCCGGCTCGTCGGCGAGCGCGAATCGTCCGGCCTCGGCCAGGGGTTCGACCTCGGCACGGAGTCGGGCGAGCGTCTCGGAGTCGGTGTCGATCAACCGGGGGCGCACGGTGACCGCGGCGCCAGCGACCCGCTCCTCGAAGAGCGCTGCCCGATAGGTGGCGGCACGGGCGAGCACCGCTGCGTGGTCGACCGTCGCTCCCTCTCGTAGGTACAGGCGGCCGACTGCCGTGCCGACCACGTCGGGATCGAGGTCGAAGGCGATCTCGCCGTCGACCGAGGTCAGGTGGTGAACGAGCACCACCTGACCCTAACGGCGAGGGTCCGACGCGATGGCCGACGACGTGGTGGACTGTCGGGGCCATGACCGACGACCCCGACCACCCGATGCCCATGGACCGCCTCGACCCCGACACCGCGGGCGAGATCATCCGACGGGCGACGGAGCTCGACCA
The DNA here is from genome assembly GCA_041601775.1 of Acidimicrobiales bacterium. GTDB lineage: Bacteria > Actinomycetota > Acidimicrobiia > Acidimicrobiales > Salinilacustritrichaceae > Salinilacustrithrix. The sequence goes on along the minus strand of JBFIHN010000070.1, from coordinate 224 downwards.
GTCACGGACCGCCGAGGAGCCCGGCGTCGACCGCTTCGCCCTCGAGTCCGCCGCCAGCGAGGTCGGCCTGTCGCCCGCCGCGATCCGTCAGGCGATGGCAGAACACGATGCTGGGGCCCTCGGACCGGCCGATGCCGGGCGGAGCGTCCTCGGCCCGGCACGAGCCCGGTCGGTCCGCACCGTCGACCTCCCCCCGGACCTCGCCCTCCAGCGGGTCGAGCGGT
>JBFIHN010000069.1:0-11719 GCA_041601775.1 Acidimicrobiales bacterium | reverse complement strand
GCGGCGGGTGGACGGCGAAGGGATCGTCGTCGGGCACGGGTGCCGCGAAGAACAGCCCGGCCAACGCCGGCGGCGCATCGATCTGCGTCGGGTGCGTGCGGATCGCGTGGAGTGCCCGGACCAGCCCCGGTGGGTACTGGGTCGCACGCACGCCCTCGAGGTCGGCATGCACCACCGATCGCTCGTCGTCGCCCTGGATCAGCGACACCACCGGACCGGCGAAGGGCCCCTTGGCCAGCGGACCGAAGAGCACGGCGGCCAGGGTCGTGGCCGCGAGCGACGTGGCCCGCGACGGGCCGAGATGGTGACCGACGACCGCCTCGAGGATGATCGGGTCGGATGCGTCGAGCAGGCCGGTCGTGACGGCGAGGCAACTCGGGCCGTTGCCGGCACCCCAGCTCACCGCGTTGACCGACGGACTGGCGATGACGAACAGGCGCGGAACCGCCACGCCCGACGACATCGCGACCGACTCGGCCAGACCGGCGAGCCGTGGTTGGTCGTCGGCGGCGATCTCGGTCGCGCCCACGGCGCGGGCGACGCGCTCGTCGACGCCGCGCACACGCACGGCGGTCACGACCGCACCGGCGATCACGGCCAGTGGCAGCGCCAGCACCCACTGGCGCAGCGCCAGGGCGAGGACCAGGACGGGCACCGCCACGAGGGCCGCATGGATCGCCACCAGGCGGACCAGGCCGGCGTCGGACGTTGGTTCGGACTCAGACACGATCCGCCGAGTGTACGCAGCAGCCCCACCGGTCCCCGGAACCGCACCCCGACCACCGCGGGCTGGCCCGATCGCGTCAGACACAAATGACCTGTTCGTGCCATTCACAATCTTCGCCAATCCGGACAACCTCACGTCAATGGGAGGTCCGGCGGCCCGACCGTCGCGGACGGCGCCCCGGGCCTCCCGTCGCTCAGCGGGCCGCGATGATCGCCTCGTAGCGCTCGACGTAGAGCGCGGCGAGCCGGCGCATGGCGAAGTGCTCGGCTCGCGCCCGTCCCGCGTCGACCAGCGCCGCCCGCTGGGCGTCGTCGTCGAGGGCGATGGCGAGTTGGGTGGCCAGCGCGGCGGCGTCGCCCACGGTGGCCAGCAGCGCGTCCACGCCGTGCGTGGCCACGTTGCGGTAGCCGTCGAGGTCGCTGGCGACCACCGCGGTGCCCGCGGCCATGGCCTCGAGCAGCACGACGCCGAACGACTCGCCCATGAGCGCCGGGGCACAGAACACGTCGGCACCACGCAGGCGGGCGATCTTGTCGTCGTCGGTGAGCCGCCCCAGCCACTCGATCCGCGAGTCGCCGGCATGGGTGGCCTGCAGTCGCTCGGTCTCCGGGCCGTCGGACCCGACCCACACCCGCACGTCGCTGGGGAGCCGTTGGAGTGCGTCGAGCAGCACCTCGAGACCCTTGCGGGGTTCGTGCCGGCCGCAGAAGAAGATGGTCGGGCCGTCGGTCGGCGTCGACGGTCCGGTGGCGTAACGCTCGACCTCGATGCCGTTGAAGAGCAGCTCGTAGTCGCCGCCCAGGTAGCGGTGGGCGAGGTCGGCGGCGTCGGGCGACACCGCACAACGATGGTCGAGGTGCCGCAACAGCCACCGCAGCGCCGGACCCGCGTACTTGTACGAGGCCGAGTCGCCGGCGGCGTGGAACGTCCCGATCATGGGGACCGGGCTGACCAGCAGCGCCGTCATCGTCGGCCCGGGGGCCAGCGGCTCGTGGAGATGCAGGACGTCGAAGTCCTCGTCACGGATGGCGCGGATGGTCCGCAACTGCGCCGACGGATCCGGGGCGAGCGGCGCGACGCTGCCGTTGGCCGACGTCGGCACGCTCACCCCGAGCGGGGTGACGCCGGCATCGGGCGGGACACCGTCGGCGGGAGCCAGTACGCGTACGGGGTGACCGAGCGTGCGCAGCGCGCGGGCGAGGCCGAGCACCTGCCCCTGGACACCACCGGGGATGGTGACGCTGTACGGGCTCATCAGACCGATCCTCATCGGTGGCTCCGCATCAGTGCCCGGCCTCGGCCAGCGCGACGTGGTCGCTCGGCCAGTTCGGCGACATCAGGTGCCACTGCGTCGGTTCCTGACGGATGAGCAGCTCGAGTTCGTGGGCGATCGCCTGGGTGATCCGGGTGACGTCCTCGCGCAGCTTGCCCTGCCGCTCGACGACGACGGGCGGGCGGATGAGGGCGTGGTGACCGCCGTTCGGGCGCTGGTACATGGCTCCAGGGACCAGGTCGGCGCCCGAGCGCAAGGCCAGGGTCGCCGGCCCGGCCGGCAGCGTCGTGCGCTCGCCGAAGAACTCGACCTCGACACCGTTGCCCTCGATGTCGCGGTCGGACAGCAGACACACGAGGTCGTTCCGCTTGAGGGCTGCGAGCACCTCGCGTCCGGCATCGGGGCCCAGCGGGACGACGTTGATGCCCAGCGACGTACGGAAGTCGGTGAACCAGTCGAAGAGCTCCGGTGGGTCGAGGCGTTCGACGACCGCGGTGATGGGCACCCCGACCACGCGGGTGAACCAGAAGCCCGTCCACTCCCACCCGCCGAGGTGCGGGAGCACCAGGATCGTCCCGTTGCCGCGGTGGAGTGACTGCTCGAGATGTTCATACCCCACATAGGTCAAGCCGGCGTCGAGCTCCGCGGGGGTCAGCGTCGGCAACCGGAACGCCTCGAGCCAGTAGGCGGCATAGGACTCGAAGGTGTCGTTGACCGCTCGTCGCAGGGCCAGGCCGCGCAGGGAGGGGTCGACGCGCTGCAGGTTGCGGGCGACCAGGAGCCGACGGGTCGCGTCGGGGATCGCCGCGCCCGTCCCGCCGAGCTTCGCCAACGGGCCGAGCAGCGGCGCGGGGAGTCGGCGGGCGACGGCAGATGCCGCTTGGAAAGCCGTCAGGAGACGAGGGGCCACGGAACGATGCGGTGCGCGGGATCAGGGATGCGTGCGGCGACGACGGCGAGCAGCCCGCTCTTGCCGGTCGGCGCGACGCATCGAACGGCGGCGCCGATCACGGGCGATGATCGGCGTCGACAGGGGCACGTCGGCCGTGGCCTGGATCCACACCTTCCGGAACCGCTGTCCGGCGGTGAACACGGTCAACACGAACATCAACCAGAGCGCGGGGATCAGCAGCGAGTCGAACAACAGCGCGAGCGCGAGCAGGATCAGCCGTTCGGCTCGTTCCATGAGGCCACCGCGCGCGTCGAACCCGAGGGACTCGGCCTTGGCCCGTTCGTAGGAGATCAGCAGCGATGCACCGAGGATCGCCATGGGCAGCAGCGAGATCCGGCCGGGCTCGGTGGTGTCGAGATACCACGCCACGCCGCCGAGCAGGAGGGCGTCGGCCACGCGGTCCATGGTCGAGTCGAAGAACGCGCCCCGGGTCGACGCGGTCCCCGATGCCTTGGCGACCGCACCGTCGAGCACGTCGGGGATGGCCGTCAGCGCGAGCAGCAGGAGCCCACCACGGAGCGCGCCGTTGGCGATGGCGAACGCCGCCGCGCCCGACATCAGCACGCCGAACGTCGTGAGGTGATCAGCTTTGACACCGGCGCGACGCAAGTTGGCGCCGATCGGCTTCAGGCCCTTCTCGAAACTCGAGCGGAAGCGACCATCGAACATGGCGGGTCCAGATCTTCTGGGTCAGGGGAAATGCCCACACTGGGCGACCAGCGCATCAGAGTACCCGGGGATCCGAGCACGCCCAAGGATACGACCCGGGCCGCACGACCCCACCGATATGGTCGGAGCGTGAGCGACGACGCGACCTCTCCTGGCACCGGACCGTGCGCCGAGTGCCACTTCGACGCTGCCGGGGTCGACGACCTCGCAGCCGAGATCGAGGCATTGGGCCGCAAGTTCGCCGCGCCGCTCACCCGTTTCCTCCCCGGCGAGGACGGGCCGGCGCTGCTGCGCACGCGCCCCGCTCCCGACGTGTGGTCGCCCCTCGAGTACGCCTGCCACGTCCGCGACGTGCTCCGGGTCTTCCGGGAACGCAGCCGAGCGATGGTGGCCGAACCCGGCGTCGACTTCGGCTGGTGGGACCACGAGGCCGCGGTCACCGACGACGCCTACAACGACCAGGACCCCGCCCAGGTGGCCGCCGACGTCGCCGACGGGGCCACCCGCTACGCCACGTTGCTCCGCGGCCTCGACGCCGACCAGTGGCGAGCGAGAGGCGAGCGACGCGGCGGCGAGATCTTCACCGTCGAGTCGCTGGCCCGGTACGGCCTCCACGAGGCCAAACACCATCAGCTCGACATCGGCCGCGGACTCCGCGCGGCGAGGGGGCGCTGATGACGGTCGACCGTTCGCTCACGCCCAAGGACGCGATCGTCGCCATCGGCTCGTTCCCTCGACGTTTCCGTGCCGTCTTCGCCCGACCGGACGACGCAGACGAGCGCTTCGACCCCGACGAGGTCGCCCGCCGCCCCGGTCCCGATGGCCGCTCCGCTGTCGAACACCTGCTGGCCGCGACGTCGTTGCTCGAGGCCGTCCCCGCGGCCGGGACCGCCGTCGTCGCCGACGACGGCACACCGGTCCCGGCGCTCCTCGACCGGCTGACCGAGGCGGCGACGACGGCAGCAGACCGGGTGGCCAAAGTGCCCAGCGACGACTGGGCGGTCCGTCTCGAGACCCTCCAGGACACCGTGGGTGCCGTGGCCGACCATCTCTATGCGGCGACCGCAGCCGTCAGGACGTGAGCTTGCCGTCCAGGTCGGACCAGTCCTCGGGGTTCGCCTCGACCACCTGGGCGACGATCTCGCCGTCGACGCCGTCCACCAGCACGAAGCCACGCTTGTCGGGCGGTTCCTCGGCCGAGTAGAGCAGGATCCGCCACGTGGGGCGGCTCCGCAGGCCACGCCAACCCATCTGGGCCGAGGCATGGCCCACCGGGAACCCGACGGCCCGCGACGCGCCCACGAGGGCGTCCTGTTCGTCGACCACCAGGTCGAACCCCGACAACAGGTGGTACCCGCCGACGAGGGCGAGGACGATCCCGACGACGAGGAAGCCGTCGTTCACCAACACGGCATCGTCGCCGGCCACGGCCCACAGGGCGAGGCAGGCCGCCGCCGTCGCCAGATAGAGGTAGCCCGGGATGCGTCGCCGGTTGTTGTCCGGGAAGACATAGGGACCCACGAAGCCGGCCGACACGAGGTCCTCGGGGAGCTCGTCGACGTGTTCGTCGCTCGGATCGTCAGGGGATTCGGGCACGGGGAAACGGTATCCGGTGCATACGACGACCGACTCATCGGCGAGGATGCCCGACGTGGGCTCCATCGACGTCACCCGGCTCGAACACCACCTGCCGGGTGGCCGGCAGCTCTTCCGCGACGTGTCGTTCAAGGTCGGCGACGGCCAACACGTCGGGCTCGTGGGCGCCAACGGCGTCGGCAAGACCACGCTCCTGGGGCTGATCGCCGGGCGCAGCTCCCCCACCTCGGGCACGATCGCCGTCGACGGCCGCCTCGGCGTCATGGACCAGCTCGTCGGCATGCGCGGCACGTCACGCACGGTGCGCGACCTCTTCGTCTCGTTGGCGCCACCGCCGATCGCGGCCGCGGCACAGGCCCTCGACGAGGCCACGCGAGCGGCCGACCGTGCCGCCGACGGCGGGAAGCCGTCGTTCATCGACAAGGCCGGGCTCCGGCTCGCCGACGCCCACGGACAGTGGGGTGCGGTCGGCGGCTACGAGGTCGAGGTGTTGTGGAACGTCTGCGCGACCCAGGCCGTGGGTCTCGACCTCGACGAGGCGTCGCGCCGTCCCCTCGCCACCTTCTCCGGCGGTCAGCAGAAGCGCCTCGCGCTCGAGTACCTGCTGCGCAACGACGACGAGGTGCTGCTGCTCGACGAGCCGGACAACTTCCTCGACATCCCCGGGAAGCGTTGGCTCGAGCGTCAGCTCGACCAGTCACCCAAGACGATCCTGTTCATCAGCCACGACCGGGAACTGCTCTCCCAGAGCGCCCACCGGATCGTCACCATCGAGGGCGACGGGGCCTGGACCCACGGAGGCTCGTTCCGTGACTACGCCGAGGCCAGGGTCGCGCGGCTCGAGAAGCTCGAGGAGGACCACCAGCGCTGGGTCGAGGAGCGGAACCGGCTCGTCGAGTACCGGCGCATCATGAAGGAGCGGGCCAAGGTCTCCGACGCCAACGCGTCGCGGGCTCGTGCAGCCGAGACCCGTCTCCGGCACTTCGAGGAGAAGGGGCCGCCGCCGGAGGGACCGACCGACGCCAGGATCACCATGCGGATCGAGGGCGGCCGCACCGGCAAGCGAGCGATCGTGATGGAGGACCTCGAGCTCACCGATTTGACGTTCCCGTTCTCGTGCGAGATCTGGTTCGGTGAGCGCGTCGGGATCCTGGGCGACAACGGCACCGGCAAGTCCCACCTGCTCCGTCTGCTCGCCGGCGACGACACCGTCGCCCACGAGGGTCGCTGCGACCTCGGCGCACGCGTCCGGCCCGGTCACTTCTCCCAGACCCACGACCACCCGGAGCTGGTCGGACGGACCCTGCGCGGGGTGCTCGAGGCCCGCGACCTGAGCCGCGGCGCCGCCATGTCACGCCTCAAGCGCTACGAACTCCACGGCGCCGCCGAGCAGACCTTCGAGACGCTGTCCGGCGGCCAGCAGGCCCGTTTCCAGATCCTCTTGCTGGAGTTGGGCGGCTGCACGCTCCTGCTCCTCGACGAGCCGACCGACAACCTCGACGTCACGTCGGCCGAGGCGCTCGAGGCAGTGCTCGCCACGTTCGAGGGCACGGTCGTCGCGGTCACCCACGACCGCTGGTTCATGAAGAACCTCGACCGCTTCTTGACCTTCACCGACGACGGCGACGTCGTCGACCGCGACGCCCCGCCCTGAGGCTCAACGCCAGGCGTCGGTCAGCTTGCGCCACGTGGCCGACAGCGGCTCGGGCATCACCCGGGCCTCGGCGACCGTCGTCATGAAGTTCGAGTCGGCATCCCACCGCGGCAGGACGTGGCCGTGTACGTGCGTCGGCACGCCGGCGCCGGCCGCCCGACCGAGGTTGAACCCCACGTTCACCCCTTCGGGGCGGTAGGCGACCTTCACCGCCGTCACCGCCTCGTTGATGAGGCGCCACACGTCGGCCGACTCCTCGGCCGAGAGGTCCTCGAGCGTGCCGACCTCCCGGAAGGGCATCACCAGCAGGTGGCCGGTGCCGTAGGGGTACGCGTTGAGGATGGCGAAGGCATGCGTTCCCCGGTGGACGATGTACGCGCTCTCGTCGGTGAGCTCGTCGTCCTCGACCGCGCGCAGGATGCGGGTGAACACCGACCCGTCACCGGACGGCAGTCCGGCGTTGCCATCGGCCGTCACCTCGTCCATGTACGACGTGCGCCATCCGGCCCACAACCGGTCGAGACCGGTCACGTGTGGTCTCGGATCTCGGTGGCGATGCGCTCGACCAGGTCGGCGACCGGCACGTCACGCTCGGGCTTGTCGCCGCCCCGGACGTTGTCGGCGGCGGTGCCGTTGGCCACGTCGTCACCACCGACCACCAGGATGTGGGGCACCTTCTCGAGCTTGTGCTTGCGGATACGCGCACCGAGGCCTTCGTTGGCCACCGAGACCTCGACGCGGATGCCTGCCGTGCGGAGCTGTGCGGCGACGTCGAAGGCGTAGTCGTCGTGTTCGTCGGCGACCGGGCAGACCACCGCCTGGACCGGTGCGAGCCACGTCGGGAACGCGCCGGCGTAGTGCTCGACGAGCACCCCGAAGAACCGCTCGATCGAACCGAACAGGGCCCGGTGGATCATGATCGGCTGATGGCGGTCGTTGTCGCTGCCGACGAACTCGAGATCGAAGCGCTGGGGCCCCTGGAAGTCGAGCTGGATGGTCGACATCTGCCACGTCCGCCCGATGGCGTCCCGGGCCTGGACCGAGATCTTGGGGCCGTAGAAGGCGCCACCGCCCTCGTCGAGCACGAGCTCGAGCCCCTTGGCCTCGCCGACCTGGCGCAGCGTGTCGGTCGCCTCGGCCCAGTCCTCGTCGGAACCGATGGCCTTCTCCTCCGGCTTCGTCGACAGCTCGAGATAGAAGTCGTCGAGGCCGTAGTCACGCAGGAGCCCGAGGACGAAGTCGAGCAGCGACGCCAACTCGTCGGCCATCTGGTCGCGTGTACAGAAGATGTGGGCGTCGTCCTGGGTCATGCCCCGGACACGGGTCAAGCCGTGGACCACACCGGACTTCTCGTAGCGGTAGACCGACCCGAACTCGAACAACCGGATCGGGAGCTCGCGGTAGCTCCGCTGCCGCGACTGGAAGATCAGGCAGTGGAACGGACAGTTCATCGGCTTGAGGTAGTAGTCCGTGCCGTCGGCGCCGCCCTCGTCGTCGAAGTGCATGGGCGGGAACATCGCGTCCTTGTAGAACCCGAGGTGCCCGGACTTCTCGAACAGCGCGCCCTTGGAGATGTGCGGCGAGTAGACGAACTCGTAGCCGGCCTCCTCGTGGCGCCGGCGCGAGTAGTCCTCCATCTCCCGACGGATGATCCCCCCCTTGGGGTGGAAGACCGCGAGCCCCGAACCGACCTCGTCGGGGAAGCTGAACAGGTCGAGTTCGGCACCGAGCTTGCGGTGGTCGCGCTTGGCGGCCTCCTCGAGCCGGGCCAGGTGCTGCTTCAGTTCCTTCTTCGTGGCCCACGCGGTGCCGTAGATGCGCTGGAGCTGCGGGTTCTTCTCGTTGCCCTTCCAGTACGCACCGGCGACGCGCAGGAGCTTGAAGTGCCCCAGATGGTCGCTCGTGGTCGGGACGTGCGGACCGCGACACAGGTCGATGAAGCCGTCGTGGCCGTGGAAGGTCTGGTTGGGGCGCGGCTCGGGCGGGAGGTTCTCGTAGCAGCGGACCTCGCCCCTCGCCGACGTCGCCGACATCGGGTCGGTCGAGGCGTCGTCGATGATCTCGAGCTTGTACTTGTGGTCGGCGAAGATCGAGCGGGCCTCGTCGGCGGTGATCTCCGACTTCTCGAACGGCTGGGCCTCGTTGAGGATCTGCTTCATCCGACCCTCGATCGACGCGAGGTCGTCCTCGGAGAACGTGCCGCCGTCGGGCAGCTCGAAGTCGTAGTAGAAGCCGTTCTCGACCGGCGGGCCGATCCCGAACGTGGCGCCCGGGAACAGCTCCAACACGGCCTGGGCCAGCACGTGCGCCGTCGAGTGACGGATCACGTAGAGACCCTGGTCGGACTGCGTCGTGACGATGCTGACGACGTCGCCGTCGTCGAGCGGGTGCGAGAGGTCACGCTCGACGCCGTTGACCTCGGCGATCACGGCGGCCTTGGCCAGGCCGGCGCCGATGTCGGCGGCGAGATCACCGGCGGTCGCGCCGGTGGTCAGCTCGCGGCTGGAACCATCGGGGAGCGAGACGGTGATCTGATCAGACATGGGTGCGGAGGGTAGCGATCACCCTCCGCACCCACGAAGCGTGTTGGTCAGGCGATGCCGTTCTCGGCCAGGTAGTCGGCGGCGATGTCGGCCGCGTCCTCACCTTCGATGTCGCGGCGACGGTTGAGTTCGGTCATCGTCTCCGCGTCGAGCGGGGCGAGGATCGCCTCGACCAGCGTGTCGAACGCCTCGGGGGCGGTCTCGTACACGGCGGTCGGCAGGGTCAGCGACACGTTGTAGAGGATGAAGACGCCGGGGTCCTCGACCAGGTTGAGCTCGAGGCCGGCGATGCGACCGTCGGTGGTGAAGACCTCACCGAAGTCGCAGTTGCCCTGGGCCGTCTCCTGGTAGATGACGCCGGTGTCGAGGATCTCGATCTGGCTCTCGGGCACGTCGACGCCGTACTCGTCCTCGAAGAGCACCAGGCCGTCGTCGCGGGTCGGGAACTCCGACTCGAGACACAGCGTCAGGCTGTCGTCCTCGGCGATCATGGTGGCCATCTCCTCGAGGGTGATGGGCCCCACGTCGGGCGGTGTGGCGAAGCCGTAGGTGTCGTTGAACGGCGACTGGCCGAGCCACTCGATGCCGTTGGTCTCCACGTCGAGTTCGCGGACGTCGGTCGTCAGCTGTGCCGGGTCGAAACTGGGATCGGGCTGCTCGAGGTGCACCTGCCAACCGGTGCCGTTGTACTCCCAGTACATGTCGATGTCGCCGGCCAGGAGGGCGTCACGGTTCTGCACCGTGCCACCGAGGTTCACCTGGTTGTCGACGTCGGCGCCGGCCGATTCGAGGGCCTGCACCAGGATCTCGCCGAGCACGATCTGCTCGGTGAAGTCCTTGGAGCCGACCGAGTACGACTGCCCCGAGAGGTCGAGACCAGCCGCCACCGTGTCGTCGCCGCCACCCCCGTCGTCGTCGGCTGCGGCGTCGTCGTCACCGCACGCGGCCGCCACGAGGGCGAGCGAGAACAGCACGGCGAGCATTCGCCAGAGGGTGGATCGGGTCTTCATGGGGAATCTCTCCAGGGGTTTGTTGATGGGATCAGGACGGGTCAGAGGCCCTTGGGCCGCAGGACTCGTTCGATGACGGATGCGATCCAGTCGACGCTGAGCGCGACGACCGCGGTCAACGCGGCGTACACCACGATGACGAGTTCACGGCTGAGCTTGATGCCCGAGCTGATGCCGATGCCGAGCCCGCCGGCACCGATGAGGAATCCGAGCGTGGCCATGCCGACGTTGATCACCAGCGCGGTGCGGACACCGGCGAGGATCACCGGGACGGCCAGGGGCAGCTCGATCTTGGTGAGTGCCTGACGACGCGTGAGGCCCATGCCGCGCCCCGCTTCGATCACCGAGGCGCTCACCTGCTCGAGCCCCACCATGGTGTTGCGCAGCACGGGCAACAGCGCGAAGAGCACCAGCGCCCAGATCATGGACCACTGCCCGCGACCCATGAGGGCGAAGGCCAGCACGACGAGGCCGTACGCGGGGAGGGCCTGGCCCGAGGTGGCGACCGCGAGCACCGGACCGCTGAAGCGCTTGTAGCCGGGCCGGGTCAAGACGATGCCGAGGGGGACGGCGATGACGATCACGAGGACCGTCGACCAGAACGTCAGATAGAGGTGGTCGAGGATCTGGGGGCGGACGACCTCCCACGCCAGGTTGCGCTCCTCGACCGTCGACAGGTCCTTGGAGTCGACGAGACGGAAGATGCCGAACGCGAGCGCTGCGATGCCGAGCGGGGCCACGAGCAGGCCCCGCGCCGACTTCACTCGGTCGAGTGCGACATCGGACGTCACGGCGGCGCCCACTACGACCCTTCCGTGGCGGCGAGGTCGTCGTAGTGCTTCTTGGCCGACGCCCGGAGGCGTCGCAGTACCTGGGCGAGGGTGTCGATGTCGACGATGCCCTGGAATCGTCCCTGGCCGTCGACGACGCACGCCTGGCCGGCATTGGAGAGGAGCATCTCCTCGAGCGCGTCGTGCAGGGTCGCCTGGGGCGCGACCGTGGCGACGACCGGCGGCCCCAGCTCGGTGAGCGGGACGTCGGTCCGGGCCAGATGACCGTCGTTGACCCAACGCACGGGGCGATCCTCGTCGTCGAGCACGAGGAGCCACCGTTCGTCGGAGGCGTCCAACGTCTGTCGCGCCATGGCGCGGTCATCCGACGCGTGGACCACGGGATAGTCGTCGTCGAGGTCGAGGTCACGGACGCGTTCGAAGACGAGGCCCTTCAGCGTCGATCCGTCGCCGATGAAGTCGCGCACGAAGTCGTCGACCGGGAAGGCGAGGATCCGCTCCGGC